>JAUXBV010000033.1 GCA_030619215.1 Fibrobacterota bacterium
ATCAGGTGTCAATTTTAAATTAAAGTGTGAAATAAAACAAAGTTAAAATATTTGATTTATTTAATAATCCAAATTCCGGGAGCGTTAGAATATGAGTGATTCAGTCAATCTAATAATAGATAACCAGGAAGTTACGGTGCCCCAGGGCACCACTATATTTGAAGCGGCAAAAAAGGTAAACGTAGATATCCCCCACCTCTGCTATCATGAAGAGCTGTCTATTTACGGGGCATGCAGGATTTGTGTCGTTGAAATAAAGGGAAGGCCGCGTCTGGAACCTTCGTGTGCATGTCTTGCGGAAAAGGGAATGATAGTAAAAACAAATAGCTTAAGAGTAAGAAAAGCGCGAAGGATGATATTGGAGCTGCTGCTTGCAAATCATCCTGAGGATTGCATTACATGCGATAGAAACCAGACCTGCGATTTGAGAAAACTCTCCCATGATTTAGGGATAAGGGAACTGAGATTTGAGAAAGGAAGAAAATACCATTATGCGATAGATGATTCCTCTCCTTCAATAATACGTGACCCGAATAAATGTATTCAATGCAGTAAATGTATAAGAGTGTGTTTGGAAGTTCAATCGGTAGGTGCTATAGAATTTGTAAACCGGGGGTCGAAGACTCAGGTTTTGACATTTTTTGACAGGGGATTAAATAATGTTGAATGTACCAACTGTGGTCAATGTATTCTCGCATGCCCCACAGGCGCATTACGGGAAAGAAGCATGGTGGATGAAGTCTGGGGCGCAATCAGCGATCCGGGCAAGTTCGTGGTTGTTCAGACAGCTCCGGCAGTAAGGGCGGCTATCGGGGAAGGTTTCGGTATGCCTCCGGGAAGCCTTGTTACCGGGAAAATGGTCGCAGCTTTAAGGAGATTAGGTTTTGATAAGGTTTTTGACACTCAATTCAGCGCAGATTTAACTATTATGGAAGAGGGACATGAGTTAATAGAAAGGATAAAAAACAAAGGTACCCTGCCAATGATAACTTCGTGCTCTCCAGGCTGGATAAAATACGTTGAGCATTTCTTCCCGGAATGCCTGGAGCATATTTCTACATGCAAATCGCCACAGCAGATGTTTGGGGCAGTAGCAAAAACATATTATGCTGATAAAATTGGTATTAAGCCGGAGAATATGCATGTGGTCTCAATAATGCCCTGCACAGCAAAAAAGTTTGAAGCCCAGCGTCCTGAGATGATGACATCCGGAGTTCCGGATGTTGATACGGTGCTTACCACAAGAGAGGCTGTAAGGATGATAAAAGAAGCGGGAATTGATTTTGTTAATTTGCCGGATGAAGATTTTGACGAGCCTTTGGGTATGTCAACAGGAGCGGCAGTAATTTTTGGAGCTACCGGAGGGGTGATGGAAGCGGCATTGCGTACAGCTTATGAAGTAATTACAGGCAAGGCACTAAAAAACCTGGATTTTAAGCAAATCAGGGGTATGAAGGGAATAAAAGTCGCAGATATAGATATTAACGGATTGAATTTAAAAGTAGCGGTTGCCCATGGCCTGTCAAGGGCTGAGGTTCTTTTAGATCAGGTTAAAAAGGGAGTTTCACCTTATCATTTCATAGAAATAATGGCCTGTCCCGGCGGGTGCCTGGGAGGCGGGGGCCAGCCAATACCGACAACCCCCGCAATAAGGGAGGCAAGAGCAAAAAGTATCTACATTGAAGACAGTAATAAGACAATAAGAAAATCTCATGAAAACCCGGCTATTCTTGCGCTTTATAAAGAGTTTCTTGGTGAGCCTTTAGGCGAGAAATCTCACCACCTGTTACATACAACGTATACAAAAAGAGACAGGTATTAAATTATGAATGCACAATTAATCAATAATTCTCGTGTTGGAGACCTGCCCTTTGATGAAATCAAAGAAGGGGAAATAACGCAATTTACAGGGAATAAAAAGGATTTTATAAATGATGATGAAATCCAGTCGCTTATTAAAAAAAGTTGGAATGCGGATACACAGGAAGTCCGGGATATTATTCAGAAGTCCTTATCTATTAAGAGATTGGAGCCTGAAGAAACAGCGGCCCTCCTCAATGTAAAAGACAATAATTTATGGGAAGAAATGTTTTATGCCGCGGGTGAAATTAAAAAACGAGTCTATGATAACCGTATTGTCACATTCGCCCCGCTCTATTTAAGTAACCTTTGCACAAACAGCTGCGTCTATTGCTCTTTCAGGAAAGAAAACGCTCAGGAGAAAAGAAGAAGGTTGACCGGTTATGAGATACGAAAAGAAACTGAGGCGATTTTATCTGTGGGGCATAAGCGTATCATAGTAGTTTACGGAGATCACCCTTTATCCAACATAGATTACATTGCCGATACCATTAAAACAATTTATGACACAAAGGCCGGAACTTCAAGAATCAGAAGGATAAATGTAAATTCCGCGCCGATGTCGGTTGATGATCTTAAAATCCTGAAGCAAACAGGCATTGGAACGTATCAGGTATTTCAGGAAACATACCACCACCGGACTTACCGGGAAGTTCATCCGTCCGGGAAAAAATCAAACTATCAGTGGAGACTTTATGCCCTGCACAGGGCAATGGAAGCCGGAATAGACGATGTGGCGATTGGAGCGTTATTTGGTCTTTACGACTGGAAATTTGAGGTAATGGGACTTTTATACCATGCTATAGAGCTTGAAAGAAATTTCGGCGTTGGGCCGCACACAATATCTTTCCCGCGTGTCAAGTCAGCGGCAAATACTCCTCTTGGGGAGAACCCGGCATATAATGACAAACGGGTGTCGGATGAGGATTTCAAAAAACTTGTTGCCGTAATCAGGCTCTCAGTTCCTTATACGGGTATGATACTTACTGCTAGGGAACCGGCACGTCTGAGAAAGGAGGCCCTTTCCCTGGGAATAACTCAGATGGACGCTTCCACAAGAATCGGCATTGGCTCATACAGTGAGAATTACAATAAACAGGAAATGAAAAGACAGCAATTTCTTATCGGGGACACAAGGAGCCTTGAAGAGTTAATAGGAGAATTAGCCGGTGCCGGATATATTACATCTTTCTGTACCGCAGGGTATAGATGCGGAAGAACCGGCAAGTGCATTATGGATATGCTCTCCGGGGGTAAAGAAAGATGGTTCTGTAAAATAAACGCTGTTTTGACGTATAGGGAATGGCTTGATGATTTTGCCGGTAATGAAACAAAAATGCTGGGAGAAAAGGTTATAAAGAAGGAGATAAGTGAAATAAAAGAGAGTGTTCCGGCTTTATATCCAAAATTTATTGAATATTTCGAAAGAATTAAAAATGGTGAAAGAGACCTCTTTATCTAAACAGGAAATTCTGGAGTTGTTGGAAGACACGGGAGAGCTATTTCCGGGGGCTGATTATATAAGAATGAAGTATTGCGGCAGCCCCGTATTTATCAGGGGAATCATTGAATTCTCGAATTATTGCATACGGAATTGCCTGTACTGCGGTTTGCGAAAAGATAACATGCGCATTGTTCGCTATAGGATGATCCCTGAAAGAATAATTGGCCTGGCACGAAAAATATACTATGAAGGGGTAAAGACAATTGTATTACAGTCAGGGGATGACCCCGGTTTTACAAGAGAAATTATGAGAGGAATTATTGAAAGAATAAAAGTAGAGAACCCCGGACTTGCCGTTACCCTGTCGATAGGAGAGAGGCCGCTTGATGACTATAGAGCTTTTAGGGATGCCGGAGCTGACCGGTATCTTTTAAAGCATGAAACAGCAAATCCGTCTCTTTACGAGCAGCTTCACCCGGGGCAAAGCCTTAAAAAAAGGATTGAAATTATTGAATATTTGAAAAAGCTCGGTTATGAGATCGGCTCCGGCAATATTATTGGTTTGCCGAACCAACGTTTGTCTGATTTAATAAATGATGTTTTACTTTTTAAGAGCCTGGACGTTGATATGGTTGGAATCGGCCCTTTCATTCCGCGGAGAGATACTCCCATGTCGTGTTATCCATGTGGAGATGTCTGGTTAACGCTTAAGATAATCGCTCTGACCCGGATTGTTACTCAAAATACAAACATGCCTGCAACGACAGCCCTGGCTACCGTAAACCCCCATTATGGACAAGTATTGGGTCTCAAATCAGGATGTAATGTTATTATGCCGGACTTTACACCCGAGAGTTACAGGAAAAAATATATCATTTATAACGACAAGGTAAGAGTGAATTTGGAAGAAGCGAAAGAGGTAATAGTGAATGCTCAGAGAACAATTTCATTCGACAGAGGGGATACGCTTAAAAAAATAAAAGCTGAGCCCCAAATGGCTGTGATTTAACAAAAAGGATTGTTTGATGCAGAGCACACCAAAAGGGATGCGTATACACATAGCGATTTTCGGAAGGAGGAATGTAGGCAAGTCCTCCATACTGAATGCGTTAACGCATCAGAACGTATCAATTGTCTCAAATATTGCGGGTACTACTACCGATCCTGTTGAGAAAGCAATGGAACTGCTGCCGATTGGACCGGTTCTGTTTATTGATACAGCCGGATTGGATGATCCGGGAAAGCTTGGTAAGTTAAGGAGAGATAAAACTTATGAAGTGTTCAACAGGGCTGATATTATCCTTTTAGTTACAGAAGCTAATGTATGGAGCGATTATGAGGAAAGGGTTTTAAAAGAAGCACGTAAAAGGAATACACCTGTTTTAACTATTCTAAATAAAGTTGATCTTTATAAGACAAGTAAGAAGATTAAAGAAATCCTGGATGGTTTAAAAGTCCCCCATATTGAAAGCAGTATAATGTTAACGGATTGGGAGGTAGCATCAAGGATAAAAAACTCAATTATAAAGACCCTGTCCCCGGCGCCCTTACACTCAACTCCTATTATAACTGATTTAATTGAGCCGAAAGATCATGTTGTTCTGGTTATTCCTATTGACAAAGAGGCCCCGAAAGGAAGAATAATCCTGCCTCAACAGCAAACATTAAGGGAGCTGCTGGATATAGGTGCTGTAGCTATTGTATTAAATGAGAAAAATTTAAAGGAAACAATTGCCGGTTTGGCGAAAAAACCGAAAGTTGTTATTACAGATTCCCAGGTATTTAAAGAGGTTTTTGAAGCTGTTCCATCCGATATTTTTGTGACGAGTTTTTCTATTCTTTTTGCCCGTGTAAAGGGGGATTTAAAAGAGTTTGTCAGGGGGGCAAAAGAAATTGATAAATTGGCCATAGGAGACAGGGTCATGATCGCTGAAGCCTGTACACACCACCCGATAGGAGATGATATCGGGCGGGTGAAAATACCAGGATGGATAAATAACAGAGTGAGAGTTAAAATAGAATTTGATGTGTTTTCCGGGCACGATTTTCCCGGGAATTTAAAAGAATACAAGCTGATTATCCATTGTGGAAGCTGTATGCTGAATCGAAAGGAAACTTTACATAGAGTTGATGAAGCAAGGCGCCAGGGCGTTCCGATTACTAATTATGGAGTTGCTATCTCTTTTCTCTTCGGAAACCTTGACAGGGCTCTGGAAATATTTGGTTACTCGTGCAGCAATAGCGTCGTATATGATAAAAAAAATCATGTGTGGGATAATAAGTACAGTTTAACTTCAACCTGATGTGATGGAAAAATGGTAAAAAAAACAGTTCTATTTATTGATAATGAGCCGGAATTTATTGAGTCCCTGACCCCTGGTATTATTAAGGAGGGGTATGAGGTAGAATCCGTTATAAGGTTGGGTGACGCCCTGGAAAAGATAGTAAATCAAACAATGGCTTTAATAATAGTTGACATTGAAATATCTCCCGGGTGCAATATTGTTTCTGCTATCAGAAAGGTTAATAAAACTGTTCCGATAATAACTGTCACCGAAGATGATTCAATAGAGACTCAAATAAAGGTGAGGCAGGAAGGGATTTTCTTTTACTTTGTAAAGCCTTTTACTGTAGAGGATATGAAGGTAGTAATATACAGTGCTCTGAATTTAAAACATTAATAATAAAGGCAATCTGTTTATGGTAGTTGTTAATTAATATCCGGAGATTTCATGAAACCGACATTAAGATTAAAGCTTGTAGTTAGTTCCTTGACTGTTATTGTTATTACAGGCAGTATTGCTACTTTGATCGGTTTTCATTTAATAGAAAAAGGAATAGTAAGAGAGGCTCAAAGCAAAGTTACGCTGGATTTGAATTCCGCACGCCTGATATATAACCAGAGACGTGATAATATTGTAAATGCAATGACATACACTGCAATGCGGAAATTCGGCATAATACAGGCCTTAAAGAATGGTAATCGAAAAATACTACTGGAAAGCATATACAGCGCTTGTGAAGAAGGCGGTATGGATATTATGGCAATCACAGATAAGGAAGGACGTGTGGTAATAAGGGCTCATAACCCGGGTGCTTTTGGTGATAGCCAGGCTCATGATGAATTTGTAAAAAGGGCAATAGTGGATAAAAAATCAGTCGCAGGAACGGAAATAGTCTCTCGCGAAGAGTTGTTGAAGGAATCTGAAGTGCTTGCAGACCGCATAAGGATTACACTTGTACCGACTCCAAGAGGCAAAAATTATTATGAGCGTGAAAATACATCCGGAATGATGCTGAAAGCTGCGGTGCCTCTTTTCGATGACACGGGCGAGCTTATCGGAGTACTTTACGGAGGGGTATTGCTCAATAATAACTATGAAATTGTGGATAAAATAAAAGACATTGTATATGAAAATGTTAAATACAAAGGAAAAGATGTAGGCACTGCCACTATCTTCCAGGATGGTTTCCGCATATCGACAAATGTAACCTTGCGTAATGGTAAAAGAGCCATTGGCACTATAGTATCAAAGGAAGTATATGAGAGAGTAGTTGAACAGGGGAAGGCCTGGACAGATCGGGCATTTGTAGTAAACGACTGGTATCTTACCGCTTACTCGCCCATAAAAAACATTAAGGATGAAGTTATAGGAATATTGTATGTGGGGATGTTGGAGAGTAAGTACAATGATATGAAAAGAGATTCATTATGGATGTTTTTTGGAGCTATTATTACCGGTATTATTCTATCGTTAGCCGTTTCCTACATGCTTGCCTACCTGATAGTAAGGCCGATACAACAATTGGAGCATGGAGTTGAGGCATTGGCGAAGGGAAATTTTGATTTTGATATTAATGTACGTTCTCATGATGAGATAGGCAGCCTTGAAGAATCGTTCAATAAAGTGCGTAGAGAGTTAAAACAAACATACAATAAGCTGCAGGGTAAAATTGAAGCGGCTGATGAAGATTTAAAAAAGGCTTACAAAGAATTACGGGAGAAGCAGGAACTGCTTGTACAAAAAGAGCGTCTTGCCTCTATGGGCCAACTATCTGCCGGTGTTGCACATGAAATCAATAATCCTATAGGTACTATAATTCTTTACTCCCATACACTGCGGAAAGAATTCCCGGAAGGCGATCATAGGCGGGAAGATCTTGAAATGATAGTAAGTGAGGCAATGCGCTGTAAAGATATTGTCCGTGATTTACTGAATTTTGCACGGCAATCCCGTGTAACGAAAGAGCCAACTGATCTAAAAAAGCTTATTAAGGAAGTTTTTTCGATTATTAAGCCGGAAGCAGAAGTAAAAAATATTAAAATGGATGCTCAATTCGATGAATCCGTCCCCACAGTAATGATCGATAGAATACAAATTAGTCAGGTGCTTGTAAATATTATGAAGAACAGCATAGATGCAATTTCAGGTGAAGGGGAGATTAAAGTAAATATAACACTTAATAAAAGTGGTGAAGATGTAGAAATAAAGGTTTCGGATAATGGGTGTGGAATAAAACATGAGAACCTCTCAAAGCTGTTTACGCCATTTTTTACAACCAAGGATATGGGAAAAGGCACCGGCCTTGGACTGGCAATTGCCTATGGCGTGATAAAAATGCACTCGGGTAATATTTCAGTAGAAAGTGAGCCGGGAAAGGGAACAATATTTACCATTTCCTTTCCTGTTAACAAAGTAGAAAATGACAGCGATATAAGTATTAACGGCCTTTACAATACTTCCAAAACCTGAAAGGAGGAGAAGTATTATGAGTGATAAAAAACCTAATGAAAGGCGTAAGAAAAAAGTGCTGATTGTTGATGACGATGCCGACTTCGTTGCAATGAATAAAAGTGCACTTGAATTGGAAGGCTATGAAGTTGCTGTTGCTTACAGCGGCAAGGAATGCATAGACCTTGTAGATTCCGTAGCTCCCGATATTATTCTTCTTGACATGATGATGGAAACATGGTCGGAAGGAACCAATGTTGTGGATAAGCTGCGCATGTATAAGAAGACGAAGGATATTCCAATAATATTGATAACTTCCGTTAATTTCAGAAGCAACTATGGAGATGTATCGGATATGGAGGATTTCATGAAAGTGGACGGATACATAGTGAAGCCGGTTCTACCGGAAAAACTGATTGAGCGTGTTAGAGAAGTGTTGGGAATATAAACATGAGTTAAGCGGAGGGATTTGTGAAAAGCCATTCCGCTTCTACTCATAAATGAATATTAAAAAATTTATTTTCAATATGAATTATCCCCCTCGTGGGGAGATTTATACCCTGAAGGACACTTTGTCTAGGAGCTTCCGTTTTCAGTTTTTAGGGATAAATAGTTTTATTAAGTGATGGTAAAGGAGGGTTGTCATGCAAACCAAGAAGAGAATCCTGTTGGTGGATAACGATAGTGACTTTGTCGATATTAACAAAACAGTGCTTGAAAAGAACGGTTATGAGGTCATAGCTGTCTACAATGCTGACGAGTGCAGGGAAAAGGTACGCTCTGAAAAGCTTGACCTTATTGTCCTGGATGTTATGATGGAGTCTGAAAATGATGGGTTTGACCTTGCTACAGAGATCGGTTATTCTGAAAAGACTAAAAAAATACCGATTGTAATGGTGACTGCTATTAACAAGAAAAAATTAGGGTTTCCATGGAAATACGGGCAGATAGACGATAACTGGCTGCCGGTAAAGGCTATTATTGAGAAACCGGTTGAGCCTGAAAGGCTGTTAGCGGAAGTAAATAAAATAATAGTGGGATAAAGCTAATTGAGGCGATTTAAATACGGGGAGCTTCTGTTCATGGAAGATCAAAAAGTCCGGATACTGGTTGTAGACGATGAATTCGGTATGCGTGAAGGCTGCCGCAAGGTTCTTACATCAGAGGGATATGAAGTCGAGACTGCTGAAGACGGAGTCGCTGCCCTTGAGCTATTTAAGGAAGGTAAGGAGTTTGCAGTAGCACTTGTTGATCTTAAAATGCCGAGAATGGGCGGTATGGAGCTGATTGAAGAGATACAGAAATATGACAAGGATATTGCGCTTCTTGTGATAACCGCATACGCTACTATTGGTACTGCTGTGGAAGCCACAAAGAAAGGGGCATACGGCTATATTCCGAAGCCCTTTACGCCGGGCGAGCTGCTGATACCGGTTAAAAACGGCTTGGAAAAACGAGAGCTTTCTCTCAGAACAAAAAAACTACAGCAGGAACGCGATGAAAAGTTACTTGAAGTTGCTTATGAGCGTTCAAAATGCGGGTCTATTATCAGGTGTATGTCAGATGGTGTTATTGTTGTTAACCGTGACAGTAAGATTGTTTTAACTAATGCCACAGTGAATCGTTTTTTCCCTGAATTTACAAACATCCCGCCTTTGTCGCCCATAGAATCCCTCGGTTATACTGACCTGGAATCATTGCTTTCGGAAACATTAAGCACCGGTTCCTATCCGGCGATTCTTTCAAAGGAAATCTCACGTGGTGAGCGTACCTATATGGTTAACGCAAGCCCTCTTGTGAAAGATGAAAGTGAAATATTGGGAGCAGTAGCAGTTCTGCGGGACATCTCCGATTTGAAGAAATTAGAGGCGGTAAAAGCATCGTTTGTTTCAATGGTTTCTCATGAGGTTAAAAGTCATCTTGGGGCAATTGAAGGATATTTAAGCCTTCTATTATCTGACGAAACAAATAGTTATACAGAAGAAAATAGAAAGATGATGGAGAGGATGGGATTACGGGCAAAGGCATTGCGAACTATGGTTTCAGATCTTATGGATATCGGTGCAATAGAAACAGGAAAATTTTTTATTAAGCGAGTACCTATAAAGGTTAATGAGGTTATAAATGATGCTGTGCAAATATGTATAGAAAAAGCTAGAAAGAAGAGGATTGAACTTACAGATAGTTGCAGGGATTTAGAAGAAAAACTTGAAATTCTCGGTGATAGAGACGCTCTCGTTACAGTTTTAAGAAATCTCATAGATAATGCAATTAAGTATACACCCGAGTGTGGGCATATTAAAGTTAATAATAAGGCTGAAGGTAAGTATGTTAAGATTTCCGTATCAGATGATGGGATTGGAATGACAGGGGAGGAAAAAGCTAAAATATTTAATGAGTTTTATCGTGTCAGGAATGAATTTACCTCCCATGTACCAGGTTCCGGATTAGGATTAACTCTTGTAAAAAAACTTATAGACATGCACCAGGGTAAGATAGTAGTTGAGGCAGGACCCGGAAAAGGTAGTGTTTTTACTATCATCTTACCTGAAATTAAGGAGGCGCTGTATGGCTAAAAAAATTCTTTTAGTAGATGATGATCTTGATTATGTTGCAATCACTAAATCTCAGTTGCGTAAAGACGGTTTTGATGTAGAGGTTGCACACAATGGCGAAGAGTGCCTTGAGAAGGTTAAAAAAGATAGACCGGACCTTATAGTTTTGGATGTAATGATGCCTGTATTAAATGGATATGATGTATGTGAAATACTTAAATCAGACGAAAACACAAAAGGTATACCGGTAATTCTCTTGACAGCGGTAGCGGAGAATGTAACCAAAACAAATTATACCCGCCGTCAGGGTATAGAGAATGAGGCGGATGATTATGTTAAAAAGCCGCCGGTTTATGATGATCTTATTAAGTCAATTAATGCCCTTATTTAGGTATATAAAGAGTTGGAAAATATATAGAAAAAAATGTTTTCAACGTGTATAAAGGAAGAGTTGGTGAAATACTCAAGAGTTAGATTTTACAAGGTAGGGAATGTCGAATGAAAGATCAAGAAGTAATATTAAATTCAAACAAATTAGTACAATATTTAAAAAAACCTGCTTCAGGATTTACCCGTGATGATATTATCAATTTTATTGAAGGAAATGGCATTCGCATGCTAAATTTTCGATATATTGCAGAGGATGGCAAATTAAAGCAACTAAATTTTTTTATTAACAGTAGAATGCATCTTGAGGAAATACTTACGATTGGAGAAAGGGTGGATGGGTCAAATCTCTTTTCCTTTATTGATGCTGGATCTTCTGACCTTTATGTAATCCCCCGTTATAAAACTGCATTTGTAAATCCATTTGCAGAGAATCCGACACTGGATATCTTATGTTCCTTTTATGACAATACTGGCAATCCTCTTGAGAGTGCTCCTGAGAATATTTTGAGAAAAGCACATACAGAATTTAAAAGATCCACAGGCTATACCTTTAAAGCATTAGGCGAATTAGAGTATTATGTGATTACCGCTCGTGATCACCAGAGTGATTTATATCCTATTCAGGATCAGAGAGGATACCATGAAGCACCGCCGTTTACCAAATGGTGTGCCTTCCGAAAACAGGCTTTGCAATATATTTGTGAATGCGGTGGCAAAGTAAAGTATGCGCATTCGGAAGTCGGCAACTTTTCCAACGAGTATGGGAGTTTTGAGCAGAATGAAATCGAGTTTTTACCGGTTGACGTTGAGGATGCTGCGGATCAGATCGTAGTGGCAAAATGGATACTGAGAATGCTGGGCAGAAAAAATGGCGTCAATATAAGCTTTGCGCCGAAGATTACAATTGGTAAAGCTGGTAACGGTCTTCATATCCACATGCTGCTGGAGAAAAACGGCGTCAATGTGATGGCTGATGAAAAGGGATTAACCGATACCGCAAAGAAAGCAATTGCGGGGTTATTGGACCTGGCTGCACCGCTTACCGCATTCGGCAACACCATTCCGACGTCATATCTGCGGTTGGTTCCTCATCAGGAGGCGCCGACAAATATCTGCTGGGGTGACCGGAACCGTTCGGTGCTGGTAAGGGTGCCTCTGGGGTGGATAACAAAATCAAAAATGATTGTGGATGCAAATCCTCAGGATACCAGTGCACTTCCTGAGATTTCAGGAAGACAGACATTTGAGTTCAGGGCGCCTGATGGTTCTGCAGATGTTTATTTGCTCCTTGCGGGCTTGGTTGTTGCGGCCCGGCATGGTCTAGAAATGGAAAACGCTCTGGATTTGGCGAAAGAGCTGTATGTCGATGTGAATATTTTCCAGAAGGAGCATAAAGCACGAATAGGCAAGCTTGAGCATCTTCCAACATCATGTTGGGAGTCTGCGGATTGTTTACAAGAAGAACGGGGCTATTTTGAAAAGAATAATGTATTTCCGGTAGGAACAATTGACAATATAATTAAAAAGCTGAAATCGTACCACGATATCGAGCTCAGCGAGCGGTTATATAGCCAGCAGGATGAAATAAAACATCTGGTGGATAGTTATCTGCATTGTATGTAGAAGTAATAAATGGTTGATATTGGTAAGGATCGAGTAATATGGCAAAAAAAATACTTATAGTAGATGATGATAAAGATTTTGTAACGATCACTAAGACTCACATTAAACGAAATGGCTATAATGTAGAGGTAGCTTATAATGGCCAAAAGTGCTTAAAAAAAGTTCGTAGCAGTAAACCAGATTTAATCCTTTTGGATGTAATGATGCCGGGTCAGAATGGATTTGATGTATGTAAGAAACTTAAATCGGATAAAAATATAAAAAGTATACCGGTGATTC
>JAUXBV010000178.1 GCA_030619215.1 Fibrobacterota bacterium
GATCATGAGCAGTGGTTAACGGATGCCTATGCCCGGTTGAGAACGTTTACCGGCGATGATAATTATTATAATGAATCTATTCAACTCTTATCTATGCTTCTTATTACCGGCAATATGCAGAACCTTTGGGATCTTGGCCCCGGCGGGCCCTATAAAGTACTGGTAACCGTATCTCCTTCAGATGGAGGAACCGTGATTAAGGACCCTTCACAGGATGAGTATGATGAAGGGACTGAAGTAACGGTAACTGCAACACCGAATACAGGATATAAATTCTCCAGCTGGAGTGGAGACGTCAGTGGTACGGAGGCTTCTAAAACATTTATAATGAACTATGATATGAATATCACCGCTACCTTTGTCAAGGAAGGGACCAGCACCGATCTGGTTGACGACTGTGAAGACGGCGACGAGATTAACCGGCTGGGGGGCAAGTGGTTCACCTATGATGACTCATCATCTGAAGGTGCATCAACCGTCATTCCAAAAACCTCGGAAGATAACACCTTTACCATGGCGGACGGCGGGTACGATTCTCAGAAAGCGGCAAAGATATCGTTCAATCTGGATCAGGGTGACAACCAGTATGATCCTTTTGTCGGCGTCGGCTTTACCCTTAATAAAGATGAAACGGAACGGGACATCAGCAAGGCAACGGGAATAACGTTTTATTATAAGGGATACGAATGCATAGTAAGAATTGAAACGGCAAATGTTGAAGACTACGGTTATTATGCTGCTGAGCTGGATGCTTCCACAGACTGGGCATTTGTATCACTTAACTGGGACGGTTTTGACCAGCCGCCCTGGGCAGAGGAGGTTCCCCTGGATCTTAGCAAAACGCTTAAGGTCTCCTGGCAGATTGAGGGTGAAACAGGAGATAACGGGGAGCTTTGGCTAGATAAGATACACCTGCCTGGGCTTGACATATCTGATGGGATAATTACCAGCTCATTGGTAAATAATAATAAGGAATTTTCCGTGTCGTTTTTTCAACCTGCATCACTTGCAATAATAAATTACTCACTTTGCCGGAATAGCAATGTAGTCATAGGGATGTATACCATAAACGGCAGGCTGGTTAAAGAAATTGTTAATAGCCATAAAAATGCCGGGCGCCATACGGTAAAGGTAGACCTTTCAGAAGCGGGGCTTACCAAAGGGATGTACATTGTGCGATTAACAGCAGGCGCAAATACATTTTCAGGTAAATTAATGTTTTTAAAGTAACATAGGTCGGATTGTATCGGCAGGAATTGAATAAAGGAGTATTTACATGAGAGAAGCAAAAAGCGGTACCCCATTTGTATGGGGAAAGAAAGCTTCAATCGATAAAGTCCTTTTTTCCCTTATGTTATTGTGTTTTCTCGTAATAAGCGCCTGGAGCAGAAACCCGGTTTCATTGTTCGGTGACCTGAGCGTCAAGAACAAAAGGATTGTGGACAAAAACGGTGATCCGGTTCAACTGCGGGGTATGAGCCTGTTCTGGAGCCAGCACGGTCATAGATTCTGGAATGCGAATGTGGTGAAGTGGTTGAGGGATGACTGGAAGATTGATGTGATACGGGCACCGATGGGAGTTATGGACGAGGAGGGTGTAGGCTATATTAGTGAGCCGAATATACATAAAACATATGTGAATCGTGTGGTTCAGGGAGCCCTGGAGCATGGCGTTTATGTGATCATTGACTGGCACGACCATGCAGCGCATAAATATACCACCCAGGCTAAACAGTTTTTCTCCGAGATGGCTCAGGAATATGGCGATACTCCCAATGTAATCTATGAAATTTATAACGAGCCGGAATATGTGGACTGGAATACCGTTAAAAATTATGCGAATCAGGTAATCAGCTCTATCCGGGCTCATGACCCTGATAACCTGATTCTTGTTGGAACTCCTGAGTGGAGCCAGCAATTGGATCAGGCGATAAACAATCCAATCTCCGGGACAAATATTGTATATACGTTTCATTTCTATGCCAATTCTCATAGCGGTATTCGCTGGCAATTAGAAAATGCTATAGGTAAAATACCGGTTTTCGTAACAGAGTGGGGTGGCTGCAATTATGACGGGAATGGCTATTTTAATACAGGTGAGACGAATAACTGGCTCAGGCTTATGTGGGATAATAAGATCAGCTGGTGCAAGTGGTCCATTATGGCAAAAGATGAGACATCAGCAGCATTGAAGGTCGGTGCAAGCTCCCAAGGAGGGTGGACCTCTTCTGATCTGAGCGAATCCGGTAAGTTTATACGGACTTATTTACGCGGAAACACAAAAATCGAATTACCAATTTGCCAAGAGCGGCCCAAAGGAATTCGTTTATACATGAGTGATAAAGAGATTCACCTTTTCACGGGTGAGGGAGCTGTTGCTAAGGCGGCAACACTTTACAATTTACAGGGGAGAAATATCGTGAACATGCATTCCGCCGGGAAGGGGCATTTTACTATACAGAGGAAAGCCCTGAAACCGGGGGTGTGGATCGTAAGAACTGGGGAGCAAGCTGTAAAATTCTTGGTTAAATAGTTGCGGAAAAGAATTGGAGTCCTAAAGGACTAAAGTAATGGAGCCTTAAAGGATTAAGACCCTGCTTTGTAGGATTAAAATATTGGAGCCCCGCAGAGCGGGATTAAAATGTTGGAGTAATGGATAAATCTTTAGTTCAATTCCAATACTCCAGAACTCCAATACTCTATTTATAATCACTTTTGTAAATAAAAAACAGTCTTAAATAAATTGAAGATTTTAGAAAGAATATTATGGTGCAACAATATGGTTTTTTTGATAGTAAAAATCGTGAATATGTCATTACCAATCCGAAGACGCCGGTCAAATGGATTAACTACATCGGCACCCTGGAATTCGGCGGGTTTGTTGACCACACCGGAGGGGCGCTGCTCTGCAGAAAAGACCCTGCAGAAAACAGGATAACCCGTTATCTGCAGCAGCTTCCCAGCTCCGAGTTCAAGGGAACCACGCTTTATCTCAGAATAAAGACACAACAGGGATACAGAATTTTCTCTCCCTATTTCGTTCCAACGCTTGACCCGTTTGAAAAGTTTGAATGCCATGTCGGCCTTGGATATTCTCGGATAATTTCTGAAATGTACGGCATACGCACCGAGGCTAGCATCTTTGTTCCCAATGGGGAGTGCCGGGAGATACGGGACATTCGGGTTACAAATATCTCTGATACGGTGTTAGAGGTTGATGCGATCCCTGTTGTGGAATACTCGCATCCTCAAGCCTTAAAGCAATTGACAAACGCTGATTGGGTGCCCCAGACCATGATAAGCAGGGTCGTGGATGGCGATAAGGACCTTAAAATCCTTCTCCAGTATCCTTTCATGCACAGGGACGTACAAATTAACTTTTTCACTTCAAATTACCCGGTGTCATCCTTCGAAACCGACCGGAAAAACTTTCTGGGGGATAATGAGTACGGAACATGGGCTCATCCTAAAGCTCTTGACAATAAGGAGCTTGGCTGTTGTGAAGCCAATCGCGGCGATAATACCGGTGCCCTTATGCACCATTTGGGGACCCTTCAGCCCGGTGAAACGAAAAGGTTCATTACGCAGCTGGGTCAGGAAAAATGCCTTGAGGAGGCTCAAGCTGGCATTGAAAAATATCGTAATGAAAATGAAGTTGATAAAGCATTCAATAAACTTGCCTCATTCTGGGATTCCTACCTGTCACGTTTTCAGGTTCAAACCCCGGATAACAGCGTGAACAATATGTTGAATGTACACACGCCGTATCAGTGCTATGTTACCAAAAACTGGTCCCGGTACCTTTCATATTATCAACTGGGGTACGGCGCTCGCGGTATCGGTATGCGCGACAGCTCTCAGGATGTACTGGGCATACTTCACGCCGCTTCCGGTGAAGGGAAAGAGCTTATAAGGAAATTGTTATCCATACAATGGAGGAATGGTTCTGCAATACATCAGATGAATCCCCTGACCAATGAGGGGTCAATAGGCGATGCGGAAGAATCATTAGAAGGAATTGATTATTATGGTGACGACCACCTGTGGATCATACTTTCCATATGTGAATATATAAAAGAGAGTGGAGATATGGAGTTTCTGTCGGAAACAGTTCCCTTTTATAATAAAGATAAAACCGGTAAACCAATTGAGTCAGGAACGGTAATGGGCCATATTGTGCGGGCCATTGAGTTTACCCATAATAATACCGGCTCTCACGGCCTGCCTTTATTGGGGCATGCGGATTGGAATGATTCGGTCAACCTGCCGAAAGGGTCGGAGTCGTTTTTTATCGCCAACCTCTATGGCGTTGCGCTTATAAAGCTTATTGAGCTGGCTGGTTTTCTGCATGATGAGGAATCTGCAAAAAAATACCGTGCCTGTTATGAGGAGATGAAAGAGCGGGTAAATTCCCATGGATGGGACGGGGAGTGGTTTATCAGGTACTTTGATGAAAAGGGCAACGCATTGGGATCGCATAAAAATGATGTATGTATTCTTTACTGTAACGCCCAATCGTGGCCTGTAATGTCCGGGTTTGCCCCGAGGGAGCGGGCTCTTTCCGCTATGGAAGCGGTAAATAAGCTGCTGAATACCGAACATGGCATCAAACTGGCGTCAAAGGCGTATAATGGATTTATCCCGGAAGTAGGCGGCATTACAACCTATCCGCCGGGTACCAAGGAGAACTGCGGAATATTCCTGCATACCAATCCCTGGGTTGTCATAGCAGAAACAATTATGGGGAACGGTGACAGGGCATTTCAGTATTATTCACAGATTAACCCGGCCAATAAGAACGGACTCATTGGCAAATATGAAGTCGAGCCCTATGTCTATGCCCAGAATATTCTCGCGGACGAGCACCCACAATTCGGCCTGGGCCGAAACTCATGGCTTTCCGGAACCGCTTCGTGGGTTTATCAGGCAGCAACAAAGTATATCCTCGGTATTCGCCCCGAATATAATGGCCTCTGTATCGATCCCTGTATTCCAAAAAGTTGGGACGGGTTTACCGCTACCAGAAAATTTCGCGGTGCAACCTATAAAATTGCAGTATCAAATCCAGAGCATATTTCAAAAGGGGTAAAGATTTTAAAGGTCGATGGAGAAAAGATCGAAGGGAATGTGGTTCCTGTTTTTAAAGATGGAGGAAGCCATACCGTTGATGTAATAATGGGTTGATGAAGAAGTAATGGAAAGGTAATTGATACTCGTTCCAAAATGTTATCGGGGGAGTGAACACATGCTTCAAAAGAGTACAATCGGACGATGGCGTAAAAGGGTATGCCTTGCATTTGTCGGCTGTTGCGTACTGTTTTCAACAGGAAGCATACGGGCAAGCGATGAGAGAGGCGATCGATTTTCACGACGTGAACTTGATTCCCTCAATGTCTATCACCGTCGTAACATACGGTTGAACCAGATCGGCTATCGCCCGAAGGATGCGCGCAAGCATGCTTTTGTTGCAGGCACGGCTGGGGATTTTTCGGTCATTGATGTGAAAGACGGTTCCGTTGCCTATTCAGGCACGCTGACCAAAGTCATGGATGATGCGCCTGCCGGTAAAATGACCGTTCGCGGTGTGTTTAACTCGATTACTGATTTGTATCATTTTACTCATGGTGGTGGGACAGAGACCCTCTATTGTGCGGATTTCAGTGCCATTAGTAAAGACGGCCGATATATGGTTAAGGTGGGAGCTGATACATCTGCTGTCTTTCATATAAATGGAAGAATCTACAATTATGTTTTAGAAACTGCCTTGAATTTCTTCGGAAGTAATAGATGCGGTAATACAGACAGCTGGATACATGAGCCGTGCCACCTGAAGGATGGTTCTGAATTGGGAAGCGGATTTGAAGGAGCGTTAAGCGGAGGGTGGCACGACTGCGGCGATCATGGCAAATATTGCGAAACGCAGACCTATGCCGCGCTTATCCTTGCCTTGACCTATGCAATATTCCCCCACAAAGCGGAAGACCTGTTCGGAAAGTCCTATGAAATCAAGGTGCCTGACGGCATTCCGGACATTCTCTATGAAGCAAAGATCGGTGCGGATTATGTCTACAAGCTTTATAAAGTATCCAGGGCGAAGGGGCTGATCGCAGCAGCGGATATGTACCATTCGGTAGGTGATCTTAGGGATCACAGCTACTGGGACGTGCCTGAAAACCAGGAGGCGCAGCCCCCGGCCAAAGGGGGCCCGCCGCGGGCGGTACATAAGGGAATAGGCAGCAATGTAGCCGGTATGTTCTCTTCGGCACTGGCTTTTTTTTCCTGGGGATGGAGAAAATTTGATCCGGCGTATGCAGATTCGTTGAAAAATGCGGCCATAGATATATATGACAATGTTGTCATGAAGAAACTTGGGACAGCGACAAGCAATGTTCCGGGATACACCGGCGGCGGAAGAACGGATGATGACGAAGCAATGGCCGCACTGGCACTATGGTTTATCACCAAAGATGAACGATTCTCATACGATCTTTACAAGAATAAGGATATTAAAGACAATCCCAATCATATCTTTGTACCGGGGCAGTTTCCTGCAGGTCATATGGGCTCGAACAGGTACTTTCACCATGGCGGCTGGACTACGGATTATGAGCAGGTACATATCTATGCGCTCTATGCTTTTGCAAAACTCATTCTCAAAGATGTTGCTACCGCATCTTCCTATGGTGTGTCCGCAGAGGAAAGGGATACGTTGCTGTTCGACATAAAAGAGTGCCTGAAACTGAGCATTAGTACAGGTTCAAACGGCGCAAACGGCACCTCTTTTCCGGGGATAAACGTTGACGAGCCGTATCATGGTGTGTTTACAAGTGCAGACTGGGGATTCAATCGGTATAACATGGGAATGGTAAATGAACTGTTCGTTTACTGGGATCTTACCGGTAGTCAGGATTATTTCTCTGTTGGTATAGATAATCTCAACTATAATATGGGATTGAATCCCTGGGATATGAGTTTCATTATGGATGCCGGTGACCGGAAC
>JAUXBV010000375.1 GCA_030619215.1 Fibrobacterota bacterium
CAAGTAACTTTAATACCAAGAAATATTTTGTTAAAACAATTATACAGTTACAAATCATAATAGACAATGTTTTTTTTATTTCAGCAATATTTTTGTAACGGGAAAAAATGAAACTACTTACGTTCTATCATAACATTTCATTATTATCTTCTTTAAATATGAATATTTATTATCATTTTCAAGTATGCCGCTTATATTCTTTAGTGCAACCGGTATATACTCCTTATATTGTTCTTTTCCTTTATGCAAAGAAAGGTTTCCATACGCGCCAAGAGCCTGACACAAACGCTGCATGGCCGCTATTTGAAATGTATGATGCGTTAGGGGCCTGCCGCTCTTTTTTATATAATAGTCAACCAGTAAAAACCTCATTTTATTATTTATTACTGAAACATACGGGTCGTACAACAGGGAAGCAAGATCATATTCAGCAGCGCCAAGTCTGGCACCCTGATAATCCACCAGCTTGATCTCATCCTTCATAATCATAATATTTTCCGACTGAAAATCACGATGAAGGCATACAAGCGGTAAGTCGGCAGCTTCCCTTGCCAGTTCTATTCTCTCCCATTCCCACTCTGAGGTAAGAATAGAATCCAATCCGAAATATTCACTGACACAGTGCTTGGCAAAATAACCGGTCTCCCATAAAAACATCTCTTTATCAAGTGTCCGCGACGAGATCTCCGGGCATTCCTTTACATCAACATCCTGCCAGTGTATTAAAACGTCAAGAACCCTCTTATACTTTTTCTCTATTATTCCTGAGTCATTAATACTGCTGCAAAAATCCTTAAGGGTATTCTGTCCGCAATCTTCCTCCAGTATCAAGCCATGTTTTTCATCCACGGTATAAATCTTTGGCAGTACATTCAACGCCCCTGATAACTCCTTATTAATTTTAATAAACCTGTTCCAATCTTCATCGCGGCTATCCCATACTATCAGCACCTTTGAAAGCATGCCTCCTTTATCCGGTTTAACCCTAAGGAACCTTCGGTCAGACCCTGCTCTTCCGGCAAGTGACACATGCCATTCATCCTTCTTAAAACCGTCAATAGCCCTTTTGCAGAAGTCAATCTGGGATGGGCTCAGCTCATTTTTCCCGCCGCTATTTATCAAAAGGAATCCCTCCCCATTGAGTCATAATCACCTGTGACAGGGATTCCCCGTCCTTCACAACAGCGCCGCTATAAACAACACATCTTTTAATATATGCGGTCTCTGCAATTTTATCCGTATCAGTCTAGGAATAGCTCCCCAATGCATTACAGGATTTTGAAGAAAGTGCGGAAGGGTAAGCAATTTTCTTTTTAAAATCAATTGTAATATTTTCGGGGGTGCTCAATTTTACCGCTCCGTCCAGCACATCAAAATGAATTTTTGCGAGAGCATGCGGTGTTCCGGTATCCCTCCAGAAAATGTTGTGCTGCATCAGCACTTTAACGGAAAAACCATGCTTCCGAATACTTTCCCAGACAGGCAGGACTGAAAAATCATCTTTATTTACAAAGTCTAACACCTTCTTCCTGTAAAAAGCCATACCGATAAAATCAGCTCCCGCAGCGTTTTGAGATTGATTGCCCCTTGATTGAGGCCCGATATACTCATTCGACTCAGGATCATAAAGAATCGTACCCTTACCATCTGCCGTAGCGGCAACCAACCCACATATACAATCCGACTCTAAAAACTCCCCTGTGAGTTTCTGTATGTCAATGTTGGAAATGATATCAGCATTGGCAATACAGAATATATCATCGGAGCCCAGAAAATCGCGGGCAAAATAGAGAGCGCCGCCCGTACCGCGGATTTTGTCTTTTTCGTGAAATATGTCAAAATCCACCGGCGAACTTTCCCTGAAAGAATAGATCTTTTCAGGGAGGTAATGCACGTTGACGCCAAGCTTTTCAACTCCCTGCCCTTTAAAAAAAAACAGGTTTCTTTCGAGTAGCGGTATGCCGCATACTGAGACCAATGCTTTGGGAATATTCTCGGTGAGAGGTTTCAAACGCGTACCGAATCCTGCTGCAAGAATAAATCCAATCATACCTTTTTTTCCGGATAGTAGGCTGTATCATTAAAGAGTTTTACAAACGACTGCGTATCTTTTTTCCACTTCCCTTGCTGTTTTTTCAGGCTCTCCCCCTGTAAAAGGCACTCCCTCAATTGGCTGTCCCCTGAGAGAATATCAAAAGGGGTTTTCCCGTACTCGTATTCATAGGGAGGATCTTTAAATTTAAAAGCACCTTTATCCGAGCTTTGAATAACCGCTTCAATAATTGATGCCGCTGTAAAAACCGGAAGGAACGAGCGCGGCTCTGTCACATGGATCTGCATCCCGCAGCACTGTTTACCCTGCCATTTTTGAAACGTGGGAATAAAATCATGTTCCCTGAATATGCAGCCGGGGATTTTACGTTTGTCAAGGTTTCGTTTAAGTGTTTCAATGGTAATGAACGGTGCGCCGAATATTTCAAACGGGAGTGTTGTGCCCCGGCCTTCGGAAATATTGGTTCCCTCAAAAAGAGCCATTCCCGGGTATACCATGGCAGTATTCACTGAGGGCATATTGGGCGATGGTATAACCCATGGAAGCCCGGTTTCGTGATACAAAGAATCCCGCCACCACCCTTTCATCCATATTACATGCAAATCCAGTGTTTGAAAATATCTCTGTTTTAAGAGTACTGCCATTTCCCCGATTGTCATCCGGTGACAGAGTGGAATCTCTGCACCGCCGACAAAAGAAAAATAGTCCTTATCAAGTACCGGCCCGTCAAAGGGAAGTGCGGCAATGGGGTTCGGCCTGTCAAGAAGCCAGACCGGTATACCGTGCTCCTGACAGGCTTCCATGCATAGCTTTACCGTCCAGATATAGGTATATGGCCGCGCTCCCACATCCTGCAGATCGATGATGAGAGCATCAATTCCTTCGAGCATATCATCCGTCGGCTTTCTTGTTTTGCCATATAAGCTATACACGGGAGCATTATATACGGGATGTTTGTACCTCCCTTCCCACTCAATCATATTATCCTGCGTCTGGCCGAACAGCCCGTGTTGAGGGCCGAAAATGGCGCCCAGTTTTAAAGAAGAGCACTTAATAAAAGCATCAAGAATGTGAACGTAGGAAGAGGTTATACTTGCTGCATGGCATATAACGCCGATTTTCTTACATGATAACCTTTCAGGTATCTTCTGCAGAAAAATATCCAGGCCGGATCGAGTCATTTTCAATCTTTTTAATCCTGTTGCTATTGATTTAACATATGTATACAAAATAATACGTTCCTTTATAGAAATGAGGGTTTCAATGAGATATAAACATACGGTGAAAACTTGCAATAAAAACCTTCGTAATCTATTTTATACCTCGATAAATTTTAAATTTTACTTAAAAAGGCAGGTGATACACGATACTATGAATGGAATTACAGTCCATGATAATGAACCCTTTGAAAAAGCGTTAAAACGATTCTCAAAGGTATGTGAACGAGCTGGAATCCTCTCAGATGTTAAAAAATACCGGCACTTTGAAAAACCAAGCGATGAAAAAAAGAGGAAACTGAACTCTGCAAAAAGGAAAAGAATCAGGGATGAAAAACGGCAATATTATAGATAAAATATTGCTCATTATTTTTAACATCCGGTAAAGCACAGTTTAATCCTGTGCTTTTTTTATTTCCATACTTTCCACGATTCTATACCCGATTACTGAACACGCCGTTGCAACATTCATAGAGTTTTTAAACCCATAAGTGGGTATCTCAATCAGGCAATCACACGAATCCAGAACATCTTTACTTACTCCAAGTGCCTCATTTCCAAAAACAATACCTACTTTATCCGGAATAGTAACTCTATTGTACAATTTTGAATGTGAAGTTGTTTCCGCAGCCCAAACGGGAATCCCGCCTTTTTGCAGGTAATTGACAGCATCCAGTGCCTTATCAAATTTCTTCCAAGGCACGAAATTTATTGTACCGAGCGAGGTCTTTTCAAGCTTTTTATGGGGAGGAGAAGCGGTGTACCCGCACAGGAATAATCCTGCCACCCGCATTGTATCGCACAAACGGAAAATAGCGCCAACATTAAACGCACTTCTTAGATTGTCAAGAATAATATAAAGCTGGTGTTTCGGTAGAGCATTATATTCATCAGGAGTTATATCCGCATCAAAACTGCGCACTTCAAAGCTGGTCTCCATATCTCCTTTTTTTAAAGCCATACCGACACTACCTGATACAGGTAATCCTCTTCTCTCCCCCGTAAATAACCTTTCCTGATGAGTTCTTCGCGCTCAGGCGCATTATGTAGACACCGGCAGGCAACGCCCTGTTTGCGCCTAAACTGTTGCTGTTCAAATAAAACACATTCTCACCTGCGTCAAGATACTTGCCCTTCTTTCCACGCCACAAAAGTTTACCCTGAACATTATACAATGAAAAC
>JAUXBV010000506.1 GCA_030619215.1 Fibrobacterota bacterium
ATAATAGTTTCAAATAATGGTTTCAAATTTGTAGAATTATCACCGAGGTCTTTGTGCGCGACTCCAAGTTTTGCATTTGTGTATAAAATAGAAAAATCAATATGATCTTCCGCAGCATCCAAATCTATAAACAAATCATACACCTCATTAATCACCTCCTCGATTCTTGAATCAGAGCGATCAATTTTGTTAATTACCAGAATAATCGGCAGCTTTTTTGCGAGGGCTTTTTTTACTACAAACCTGGTCTGTGGTAAAGGCCCTTCACTGGAATCAACCAAAAGAATGGCGCCGTCAACCAGGTTTAAACTTCTTTCGACCTCTCCGCCAAAATCAGCATGTCCCGGTGTATCAATAATATTAATCTTGGTATTATTATACATAACCGCTGTGTTTTTTGCCATGATGGTGATACCTCTTTCACGCTCCAGATCCATCGAATCCATAATCCGTTCTTCAACCTGCTGATTTTCCCTGAAAATTCCGCTCTGTTTAAGAATGCCATCCACCAATGTTGTTTTACCGTGATCCACATGAGCAATAATTGCTACATTTCTAATAGTATCTTTTCTCATAAATAATTATTTTCTCCTGTAAAATGTATCAATAAAAAGGTCAGGGAATATAACTGTTTTTATTGGCAAAACATAATTATATTTTCGGATTGAAGGTGGTGTTCATGGAAAAAATGAGGAACAGGTATTCCATAATTTATGTGAAGTTGTAGAAGATGTTATTAAAACAATGCAAAAATATGGGAAAGTATTACCAAAACCTACTTCAAATAAAAAACCCCTGGATAACATTATGTAAAAGCAGAAAGTCTATTTCCATAGCCTTCTGCTTAACATACTGTTTATTCCATAACATAAAACTGCGTATATAAAATCCTACTTCTGCCTTTTTTATTGGCAAGCTCCAGTTGTGCGATGTATTTACCATTCGCTACAGGTTTGCCGGAATTATCAGTTACATTCCATGAAAAGTTATTTGCCTTTGTAACGCTGAATGCTTTCTCATACACCAGCTTTCCATGAATAGTAACGATTCTGAGTGTCGCATTATTCATTTCCGGTGCTGAAAACTTAAAAAGAATTTCATTCCCGCTGGTTAAGGGCGACGCATAAAACAGCTTTGAATCATGGGGCCTGGCAAAGGGGGTATTCAAACTATTAACTGCATCGTCGCTTATGACCCATAGTGTAGTTATCCCGTTTGAAATAGTTACGTTGGTTTGTGTACAGGTATATTCTTTAACAGTTCCTTCGGTGTAATCCATGACTGAGAAGTTATCAACTTTGCCGCTGCCTCCTTCCGAGTCAATCTGTAGAAAGAACTTCGTTTTTTTACCGGATATATCTTCAATAAATTCAGAGACATCAAGGCCAACCTCAATAGTTTCGCTTAACCCCTTACCTTCCATGGGTAATGCGCCGCCATCACTGAAACACTCTCTGTAACTATAGGTTTTTGATGGAGAGGTATCAGTGAGATCAGTTGAAAAACCACGTATTATTTCTATTGCATTTCTTCTGTCGTGGGTGATTTTTACTTTATATGTTAATAGGGGTTTAACTTCGTCTTTTTTAACAGTAATGCCATACACGCTGCTGCTTTTCATATATCCATCTAAAAACAGGCTATACGGGATATATGCTCTTCCTTCAGTGCCATAACTTGTCCCATAAGTATTTACCATTAAAAAGCCGCCTTTTTCCCTTTCATCAATTTTTCCATCCCTGTTTAAATCATAGGTGATTTCATCATGGTATCCCACAAGTGTCATACAATGACCGCCACTGGTGCCAAAGGCCTTAATATAGGTGTGTCCGGCCTCCGGTGAAGATGCAGGTAATTCATCCCTTGTTTGTCCTGACCAGGCAAGAAAACCCATAACGCCACCGGGATCCGAACCGTCGGCACGATCAAATATCCACTGTTTCATCTTTTCTATGCCGTCATTAGTAGTACAGGTAACCTTATAGGATTCTTGATATCGATTACTCATAGCCTGATAATAGATATCATACCCGTCAACCCAACTTGTCTGACTCGCGGTTCCTTCTAATTGTCCGCCATAGATTTCAAGATCAGGCATACCAAGTTCTTCAGACATTCTCCAACCGTCAAAAAATCCGGAATAGGTTCCGGTACTGCCTCTATTGATAAAATTATAGGCAAAACCATAGGGGAAAATGTTTAACGGGTCCGTAGCATCCAGGTCCCTGGCCCTGCATATTTCATAACTGAAGATATAGGCGACGCCACTTGCCTGGCAGCAGCTTGCGCCTTTTTGAGTAAATATGGGTGGAAAATACCTGGTTCTTGAGTTGTCAACACTATCCGGCAATGGATATTTTACCCGGTCCTTGTAATGCTCAGGCAACACCAGTTCCGGTATACATTTTTCCTCTTCTTCAGTTAATGCCCGTCCGCCACCTGAGATCCACGGCTCTTCATCAGGATCGGGATTAACATTAAATAACCCTGTTTCATTCCCGCTCTCATCAAGAAAAGGAATGAGAAGAACAGGGGAATCAGAGAATCCGGAAGATGCACTTAAGAAAAATATGGAGAAAATAATTGAATAAATGGATATTTTGGACATTTAAGCTCCCCCTCCTATAAGTTAAAACAGATTGTTTTAAGCTTAACATTTGAGCTTGATTAGTAATAACATAGCCAAAATATTAAGAAAAGTCATAAAAAAAAACATCATTCATATATATATAGTTCACTCCAGTGAACAGTTTGAGGTAGGGGAGCGGTGACAATTATAAATAATCAGCTTAAAGGTTAGTATAGAGAGCTTTTTAATGCTTTTTTGAACAATTTTATGTGCTCTTCTTTCTGTTTAGATAATCTCAGAACAAGGATTAACGATTTTAGATTTAAGAAGTTAAAAGCAGTTAATAAATTTTGTTAGTTTGATAATTTAAATGGAAAAATGAAATCGAAAATCAAAAGATAAATCAAAAATCGCTAATCGTTAATCCTTGCGAAGTCCCGATATTTTTATTCGGGATTCTTAAATCAATTTCCATTTCTCTATTTATTTATCTTGCACGTAAACTGTTTTATCGTTTTTTACGGGGTGTAAAGCTTAATCCTACCATAATATCCGGCCATAGGTTGAGGGGGAAATGGATGTCTCGAATAATATCTTTATCCTTTTCAAAAAAGAGTGGAAACCCTTCTCCGAGACGAAAATCAATATTTAGTCTATCTGTTAAACGTCGGCGTACAAGCAGTGAGGCACCCAAAGACACCATGGCTGCGTTAAAAGTAAATGGAACCGCTGTATTCGGTATACCGGCGCAGATGTTAACCTGCCATTTGTTGCTGTCGGGCAGAAGATAAAAAACCATAAGGGCGTCAGCGACAACCAAGCCGAAAATTGCAACACCGATATCGAACCTGCCACCTATACGGTCATTGAATTTGTGCTCCATACCATACCGGAGACTGAGCTGCCAGTCC
>JAUXBV010000341.1 GCA_030619215.1 Fibrobacterota bacterium
ACTTTTGAGGTGTGGGATCTTCGTGACAGCCTGATTCCTTTCCAGAACAACATTCGTTCTCTTGTACTTGATCTTGACGGTAATGAAATAATTAACAGCTCCGATTCTCTTTCTGCAAAGCTTCGATTTAATATTTCCACTCCCGAGAATATGTTTAAGGGTAAGATCCTGATTTATCGGGAGCCAGATAAAGCGTTATTAAAAAAGGTGGTTTCGTCGTATACTATTGGTGTCGAGGTTCCATTCAAGATGGGTGTGCCGAATGGTTTGAAAGGGGCGGTATGTATTGATGCAAGTATAAATTATAGTAAAAATAAAAAAGTAGAAACACAAAGGTATATATGGAAAGGTAATCTTGAAGCTTCTATTGATTCGCAATATGCCCGATTTGAACGTTTTGATCAGGATATACAACAAGGGGCTACAGATAATATTTTTATCAATACTTTCATTCAGGGCGCCTGTAAGTGGGCGAAAGACTGGTTTACCATCAGGGATTCGCTAAAGATAGATTCAAAAGTACGGCAGCTCGGGTATGTTCAAGCAAACGGCGATTTAATTGAGTCACTTGTGAAGGGTAAGAAGCTTAAAGGAGATATTGCATATCCGTTTTATTTATCGCTTGGTGTAATAAAACAGGAGGAGAAGGCTTCAGAAGGGTATGATCCTTCCATGTGGCTTAATTACAGGTATCCCGATACCTATGCTTTGCCAAAGGATGTGAAGGGTGCTACAGAGTATCGGTTCTGGCTGTACCTGCCATCCGTAGCCGTGAGAATGAGAAAAAAAATGCCTTTGATACTCGCTCTCCACGATATAGACAATTGCGGGTATGATATTAATAAGATAAAGGGATTTGGGCCGGGAGCGTATGCCGGAACGGTTAAAAAATTTCCATTCGCTGTTGTAACGCCGCAGTGTCGATACAACACCTTGTGGGATGCGAAGACTCTGAAAAAACTGCTTGACACGCTTATTGCCACGGGCCGGTTTAATAAAAACCGGATCTATGTTACCGGAGTTGGTATGGGCGCTTTTACCACCTGGTATTTACTGCAAAAGTATCCAAAATATTTTGCTGCTGCTCTTCCGATAAACGGCGGGGGAGATGAAGAAAATATTTGCAGCATTAGGAAAGCTTCTATATGGGCATTTCATGGGGCAAAAGATGATATAATTCCAGTTGAACAATCAAAGAATTTGGTTACGGCCCTAAAGGATTGCGGGAGAAAAAATGTCGAATTCTCTATTTATTCCGAACATGGACATAACCTCTATTCCATTATTTATAACGATCCTCGAATTTATAAATGGCTGAAAAAGCAGTAACGCCGGGCCATTCCCTGAGTTACGGGTTATAATCTACGTGAGTATGGTGCATGAGTTGCAGGATAACTATTTATGAAAAATTATGCACTTTTTTCAGGTTTTATGATATAATTCTACTTCGGTTTATGTTGTATTTTTTTAAAAAGAGTACTCTTTTGTAATATTATAGAACCTATGAAATCACCATCCGTTAATGTTTTAATAATAGAAAAAAAGCAGCAATGTAAGGCTGCGATACAAAAGCTGCTTTCCAAGATTAATGATGACGCCTTTTTAATCGAAAGCATTTCTGATATTTCAGACATTTCTACCAGGGTAAAAGCCGGCAGGATATACGTTGTTTTATTTGACCTCACAGATAAGAGCGATACCGTTAATTTCGAGATGGTAAAGGAGAATATAGGGAGCCTTCCTGTATTGGTTCTCTCTGATTCGGAAAACGAGGCGTCCGCAATAGAAGCCATTCGCGCAGGCGCCCAGGATTACCTTATTAAAGATTGCTTTGATGGCAAGGAGTTTGCCCGTACCGTGCGTGCCGCAATTGAGCGCCAGAGTGTTGTTGCCAGGCTGAAAGAGAATGAAGAGCGGTATGCGCTTGCAATAAAGGGATCAAAGGACGGTTTGTGGGACTGGGATCTTGTAAAGAATGAGGTCTATTTATCCGCAGAATGGAAATTGATTTGCGGGTATAATGAAGATGAAATAGGCGCCAGTCCCGATGAATGGCTTAAGCGGGTGCATCCTGATGATATTTCAAGCGTGCGATCGGAACTGGATACCCATTTAGAGGGAAGCATTTCAACGATCGAAAATGAGCATCGCCTCTTACATAAAGACGGTAATTTCAGGTGGGTTGTAGTCCGGGGGACGGCTATTTTTAATGAAGATGGAAAGCCGACCCGCATTGCAGGTTCACTGAGGGACATTACCGATCGTAAAGAAGCTGAAGAGGGATTAAAGAGTGCGCTTGCGGAGCTTAAATTCGCCCTTGCATCAGAAAAGGTTCTGCTGGAGGAGCTTGATAAGAAAAATAAGGACCTGGTTGAACTTTCCATAACAGACGGGTTAACCGGGTTATATAATCATAGATTCATACAGGAACGGGTTGAGTTTGAGTTTAAGCGGGCAAAACGGTATCATGTACCGCTTTCATGCATGATGATCGATATAGACCATTTTAAGAGGGTAAATGATACCTACGGCCATCAGTTTGGCGATCTTGTACTTCGTGAGCTTGCGACCATTTTGACAAAGAGCTCGCGTGAAGTTGACATTTGCGGGAGATACGGTGGTGAAGAGTTTTTGATCATTACGACCCAGAACAGCGAAGGCGCTTTGATATACGCTACGAAATTACACAAGGCGATTGAAAGCCATGTCTTCCAGAATGATCAGCACTCAATTCATCTTACCGTCAGTATTGGCATTGCAGAATATGATCGTGAGCTTACTTCCAGGCAGGAGATGATTGAGAGGTGTGATAGTGCCTTATATCAGGCCAAGCGGGACGGGCGTAACCTGATACGCATCTGGAAAGAAGAGGACAGGGATGAGGTGGGCACACTCGATGTTGATGGTATCTCGGACCTGAAAGCAAGGGTGACATCCCTTTCAAATCAGATGCGGGCCACCTACATGGAGTCAACAAACGCGCTTTTAAAGGCGGTAGACGTCAAGGACCATTATACTCTTGAGCACTCGGAGAACGTATCGCGCTATTCAATAGAAATTGCCGGCGCCATGCATTTTGACGAGGAGGAGATTGAAGTAATTAAGAATGCCGCCCTTTTGCATGACATCGGAAAGATAGGCATTGACAAAAACATTTTAACCAAGGACGGCCCCCTGACAAGGGGTGAATTCGAAATTCTGAAGAAACATCCCATGATAGGTGTCAATATATTGAAGGATGTAAAGTTTCTTGAGAAGGAAATGCCAATAGTAAAGCATCACCATGAACGGTATGACGGGAGCGGTTACCCGCAGGGTCTTAAAGAGCGGGAAATCCCATTCGGCGCTCTTATCCTGGGGGTTGCCGATGCGTATGACGCCATGAGAACCGACAGGGAATTTAAGTCAAAGCTGTCTAAAGAGAAGGCCGTTAAAGAGTTGAAAGAGGGGCGGAGCACTCAATTTTCTCCTGAGGTTGTTGATGTTTTCCTGGATATTCTCGAAAAGAAAGATTTCAATAATTAATAAAAAGTATAAAGGTAGGAAATGAAAATTATAAAGTTACCTTAAGGAGTTATTTTGAAAATTAAAGTAAGAGAAGAAGGTTCAGTGGTCATTTTTTCTGTTGACAGCAGCGTTCTTCAGGAGCATATCCCTGTTTTTCGGGAACGGTTGAATGACATTATTGCCCGGAAAAAATGCTGGATTGTTTTTGACTTGTTTGAAGCGCATTACATAAGCAGTATTGGCATCTCAGTCCTGCTGGAAATTAAAAAGAAGGCAAATGACAGTGGCGGCGAAGTCGTGTTTGCTAATGTCAATCACCTCATTATGAATTTGTTTAAAGTGACTGAATTATTAAAAACACTGGAAGTGCATAATTCAGTTGAAGAGGCGGTTGAAGCTCTGAAGAAAAAGATGCCCTGAAGTTGTATATTTGCTTAAAGTATTTGCTGAAATGCTTAGAGTAGCTCTATTTAACAGACACTAATGAGCACTGATTTTATTTATTCCCTTCCTAAATAATAAGCAGACATGTGGTTTGTATTAAATTTTATAAGATACAGCTAAAAAAGTATTCTGTTTCCTGAAAAGAATTTTCTTGATGTAGAGAAGATGGAGAAATCATATTTACTACGTTATTCAAAGTTAATGGTTTTCTTGTGCAATATGTTATGCTTTAGTATTACAGTGTGTTAAGCAGAAGTGCATGGAAATGACCTTTTTGCTTCTACACAATGTTATGCTTTAGTATAACATTGTTATAACATACCAATCAAAGGGTAATAAAATGGAAAAAGGATATATTCACGTTTATACGGGAGATGGTAAGGGAAAGACCACTGCTGCATTTGGGCTCGCTCTGCGGGCTGCAGGCGCCGGTTTAAGGGTATGGATAGGCCAGTTTGTTAAGGGGTGCGAATATAGCGAGCATGTAGCATTAAAACGTTTTGAGGATCTTATAACCATAACGCGGTTTGGCAGATCATGTTTCATAAAATCGGAGCCTGAGCCTGAAGATATAAAGCTTGCCCGTGCCGGACTTGAAGAGGCGGGAAAGGTGGTAACTTCCGGAGAATACCGGATAGTAATATTGGATGAAGCGTGTATAGCAATCCATTTTAAACTGTTTACAACCGAGGAATTACTGAAAGTTATTAATAAGAAACCGCCGAATATTGAGATTATTATTACCGGCCGCAATGCTCCTCAAGAACTTATCGATGCTGCGGATCTCGTAACTGAGATGAGAGAGATAAAA
>JAUXBV010000268.1 GCA_030619215.1 Fibrobacterota bacterium
TATAGGAGTACAATTGCATGCGGAAGGTGGAGCAGCTAGAAGAAAATATGTAGATCTTCATCTTCATTCGAAGTTTTCAGATGGCGAATGTTCTGTACCATGCCTGCTTGAGATAGCCCAGAAGAAAGGGCTGAAAGCAGTCTCGATTACGGACCATGATAATACCGATGGCTATCCCCTTGCATATAAGGTGGGTACTGAGTTGGGGATAGAGGTTATTACCGGTACGGAACTCTCATCTGAAATGAATGGTGTTGATGTCCATATTTTAGGCTATCTTGTTGATATCAACAATGTAGCTTTAAAGAACAAGCTGCAGGAAATGAAAGAAGCGCGCTACGTGCGTGCTAAAAAGATGGTACGGAACCTGAACCGTCAGGGTATTGACCTGCGTTTTGGGACAGTCCTCAAGATTGCTGGAGAGGGAGCTATCGGCAGGCCTCATATTGCAACAGCAATGCTTAATGAGGAACTCGTATACTCTTTTAAAGAAGCCTTCGAAAAGTATATCGGCTATGATTCTCCTGCCTATGTTGAAAAATTGAAGCTGTCACCGGGTGAAGTGTTCAGGCTTATACTTGACGCTGGAGGAATTCCCGTGCTTGCCCATCCCGGTGTTACCGATGTTGATAACCGTATTGATTCTTTCATAAGTGAAGGGCTTGCAGGGATTGAAGTGTACCATTCCGAACATAATGCTAAAGCGAAAAAATTTTATATAGATTATTGCAGAAAAAATAAGCTTGTCGTTACCGGGGGCTCGGATTTCCACAGTCAGACCCAGACACGGGCAGTGATTGGCGAGCCGAAGGTTCAATATTCAGTTTTAGAAAAACTGAGGGACAAATGCCTGCAAATTCACGGGCACAGGTCTCTTCAATGAAAGTCGTCCCTGTAATACTTGCCGGCGGTATCGGAGAGAGATTCTGGCCCCTCAGCCGGTCGTCGATGCCCAAGCAGCTGCTCCCTCTTATCAGCAGTAGATCGATGATAGAAGAGACGCTGTCCCGGGTAGGTCCCTTTTGTAAAAAGGGAACCAGGCCGCTTATTGTCACCGGGAAGAAGATCGCCGGCCAGATAAAAAAGAGAATCTCTTCTTCAGTTACCTGTGATTATATTGTTGAGCCCGTCGGGAAAAATACCGCACCGGCCGTTGCCATCGCCGCTGCATGGATTGGCAAAAAATATGGCGATGATGCGGTAATGGTAGTACTTTCCGCAGATCATGCCATCTCGCCGAAGAAGGAGTTTACTGATGCGGTCAATTATGCAATAAAGCTGGCGCACTCTCTGGGCACCCTTATTGTTTTTGGTGTTCCACCTTCCAGGCCCGATACCGGATACGGCTATATCCAGCTTGATAAAAAGTTGGGCAAATCAGGCCGCCTTGAGAGCTATATTGTCAAGAGGTTTGTTGAGAAACCGAACCTGAAGAAAGCTAAACAGTACATTGCGACAAAAAAGTATCTCTGGAACAGCGGGATGTTTGTATGGAAAGTTTTCGTTATTCTGGAGGAGTTTAAGCTGAATATGCCCGCAATACATAAGGGAGTAATCAGAGCCTCAAAGCAAGGACTTAATCAAAAAGCAATAGACGCCTTTTACCGCAGCTGCGAGAAAGAATCAATAGATTTCGGTATCATGGAGCGGTCGCAGCGTGTTGCAGCGGTAAAGGGAGTGTTTAAGTGGGATGATCTCGGCTCATGGGAATCTTTGAGCCGCGTGCTGTCGCAGAATAAAAAACAGACCGCTGTTTCAGGTAAAAGAATCTATGAAAAGGAGTGCCAAAAGACGATTATTGCAAACAGCTCGGATTTGGTAGTGGCTGCTATTGGATTGAATGATACCGTTGTCGTTACTGTTGATGACGCAGTGCTGGTGATTTCACGGGATAAACTTCCGCAATTGAAACAATATCTTGCAGAAATGAAAGACAATTCTCAATTTCCTCATAAACTTTTCTGATAAGAAAAAGTATTTTATTTAACAGTTCTAATATTCATTATACTGAATTACAAGGTAAGCAATACATCATGTCAAATCCTTCATTCATGTTCATTGCAGGTGATCCCTCCGGCGATCAAAATACAGCACCTGTTATTCGTCAAATATACAAGGATATTCCGGGGAGCGTCTGCTATGGTATAGGCGGGCCAATGATGCAGGCTGAAGGGTTTAAGTCACTCCTGCCGTTCGAAGAGTTTAACAGGATGGGCTATTTAGAGGTTCTGATAAATATCAGGTTTTTCATCAAAGCAAAGAAACTGCTTATTAAGGAGTTGAAAACCAATCCGCCTCAAATACTTGTTTGCGTCGATTTTTCAGGATTCAACACGCAGATAATGAAAGCTGCTCATGCTTTGGGTATTCCTGTTTTATGGTACATAGCCCCAAAAGCCTGGGCATGGAAAAAAAAGAAGCACACAACGAATTTGAAAAACTATGCAGCTCATGTGGCGGTAATTTTTCCTTTTGAGGTTGATTTTTTCCTTCCCTATTTGAAAAGTGTTTCCTTTGTCGGTAATCCTCTTGTGGAGTATATCGACGGTAAAAAGTACTCTGTTTCGAATTCAGATACCGGGGATTTACGAAAGAAAGAGAACATTCGCCTGGCATTGGTTCCGGGAAGCAGATACCATGAGATAGAGAATGTATTGCCGACAATGATTGAAGCTTACCGGCAGCTTAAACAGAAGTATCCTTCCCTTTCAGCAACTTTATCGACGTGCGGTCATATTCCTGCGGAAACCTATAAAAAAATAGTTGGGGATGAACAAGTTGATTTCTTTGATGGCCCGTTGGAGGAGATGTTTCAATCTGCGGACTTAGCTCTGGTTACTTCCGGAACAGCAACTTTGCAGACAGCCCTCATGGGTGTACCTATGGTTATCGTGTATAGAATATCCTATATTAGTTATTTTCTCTGTAAAACCCTTATTAAGGGATTAACCCATATCGGCCTTCCCAATATCATTGCAGGTGAAGAGGTGGCAAAGGAGCTTTTACAGAATGATATGACGCCGGAAAAGATAGCCGGTTCATTACAGGAATTTATTGAATCACCTGATAAATATAAGGCTACAGTTAAAAAACTTGTATCGTTGAAAGAGAGTCTTGGGAGTAAAAAACCTTCTATTGAAGTGACGAATATAATTAAAAGAATTACCGGTATAAATGAAAATGTATAAGGCAAAATTTAGAAGTTATTTCAATTTGTCATTCCGGCTTGTCCGGAATCTTTCATTAGCTGTTGGCTTTTTATTAATACCCCAGAGTATGATGTCTTGTGTCTATGACACCACCGATCCCTCCTATTATGACGATATCTTCAAGAAAGAATATGAGTATTGTAAAGCATTCCTGAACACCCATTTTCTCCTTAGAGATTCTCTTCCTGATGACCTTAATGATTTTACTTCACCGGAATCGCTTTACTTAAGCGTAAACGATCCATATACAGAATATATCGAAAAAAAAGATGTCCCGGATTTTTATGATTATTCAAATACAAAAACTGAAAACAAGAATATCGGCATTGAGATAGATTCCGTTGGAACAGGTGTGGTCATTACCTACGTCTACCCCAATTCACCTGCTTACGAAAAGAAGTTGCAAAGTGGCGATACAATCACAGCAATAGATAGCATCAGCCTTGCCGGTATTAGCCTGAGCACGGTAAACGGGTACCTTAAAGAGAATATCGATACCTCAAAAATCTTGCAGATAAAAAGGGACACTGTCCGGCTGGAGACGATTGAATTCAGGGAGTTTTCAATATCTGTAGTTTACACTGATAGTCTTCAATGTGCAGACAGCACGGTAAAGCCGATTGCCTATATTTATGTCGCAGCATTTCTGGATAATACAGGAGGTATTACTGCTACCGCTGACGAAGTGGAAAACGCTTTAATAAATACAAACTGGTCAACCTATACCATTCTGGATTTGAGGGATAACCTTGGCGGTATGTTTAACCAGAGCATAGAGGTGGTATCGAAAATCTTACCTACCAATAGTGAAATTATTAAACTTACAAAGTGGGTAGACACAAGCATAACCGCTGATGGATTTATACGGGACACAATATTAAAAGATATTGATAACAGTGATTATAGTAGCAGAACATTCTACCTTCTGGTTAATGACTCAACAGCCGGCGCTGCTGAAATAATGGTCTCAAGCATACGGGAAAATGCCGTTTCCATCAAAATATTCGGATCAAAGACCTTTGGGTTGGGTGTTATGCAGATCATTACTGAGACACCAGACAGCGGAATTGCTAAGGTAACCAATGCGGAGATTTTTTCTATAACCGGGGAATCATACAATGGTATTGGAATAGAGCCTGATGTTGAAGTAATTGCTGGAAAAGACGCGCTGGAAGAGGCATTAAATGATATTGATCCGGGTATAATATCTCAGAATAGTAATACTATTAACCGGATTAAAGAATTACGTGAGAAGCATAGAACAAGGAACCGGAAACCCCTTTGTATAAAATGGGTAAATGAGTAGATGATAAAGAATTTCAAGAGATCGGATTATTTTGTATTTAAGTGAATATAGAGAGAGTTGGTTTTCAATTTGCCAGCCTATAAAAATGTTAAATACTGTAGGATTTACTGTATTTTGTTTTTTCCAATATACTATCTTTTACAGCTAATTCAGAAAAATCTTGAAAAAAGTTAAGATATATGTTAACTTTTACTACAGAACTATATAAAGATGTTTTCAGTTTTTGTTTATTTGGGACAAGTAGACACAAAACACAGGTTTATAAATATTTAGATAATCGCCTTACAGATAAGTTAATTTCAAAAAAACTTATATCAATACTTAATGCAATAAATTCTGACCCAATAAGATATGTTCATCCACAAAAATTTAAACATTTAGAGGACGATGTCTGGGAAATTAAAATTAAATCTCTAAGGATTGCTTGTATTTGGGACACAAAACCTAATTCACTTATAGCTATTTATGCTTTTGATAAAAAGCAAAATCGTTGGCCGAAGCAAGAGTTAATTAATATGCGAAATCAAAAGTCAAAATACTATGATATTAAAATAAAAAAACTTAATGGAGGAAAAATTGAAAGGCTTAGCTAAATTTAAAAGAGACTTACCCAAAAATCTTAAATCGCTTGATGTTCAGCAAGAGACAATTAGAAATATTGTAACTGGCAAATTATTTCACGCAATAAAAGAAGAGGGGAAATCAAAAACCGATTTAGCAAAATTGCTTGGTGTTTCCAAGCCTGCAATTTCTTCTCTTTTAAGCGGTGATAGAAATTTTACAATAGATAAACTTACAGAAATCAGTTTTCATATTAACCGTACACCAAAAATATCATTTGAAAAGAATATCGAATTAAAAACCGAGAATAGAATATTCAATTGGACATGTTGTGCTGAGCAGATTGAGACTGGCTTAGAAATTAAGCACGATTTACATATGAAGAGAAAGACAATAAGGTTTTCTCAAAAATCACAAAAATCAATGTTCTCGGGTTCATATCATTTTATTACTAATAATGATAAAAAAAATGAAAGAGGTAAAATGTGGGAAGCAAAAAAAATAAGTTCTCTTTAACAGATATTTTTTTAATTTCATCTAGTTTAGATGTTTTTAAACCTTTTGATATAAAAATTATAGAAGACACATTTATCGAAATGTCTCTGGGATATAATGTACA
>JAUXBV010000278.1 GCA_030619215.1 Fibrobacterota bacterium
AATGAGGTAATATTCTTGCCCTGTACATTTTTGGCCCGTCCTGAATTGTCCCCATTTGAGCTTCCTACCATTTTTTTGATCTATAGGGATTTTAAGGGCGGAGCTCTTCCCCCACAAAATTAAATTTTTTATAATAGAACCCTGATTATTACCAGCAAAATTGATATTTTCCACCCTATTATATTGCATTTTCCCCAGATAAGTTTTTACTATAGAACTGCTAGATAAATAGTATTACATTATATACGAACAGGAGTAAAACGTTAAGAAAAGGGGAGTTATCCCTTATCTTTCTCATAATCCAGCAGAGCTGCTATAGTCCAGCAAAGCGTAGCGACGCAGGGGACTTTAGTACTTTAATCTTTATTTTTTTGTGTTAGGATAAGATTCTCTAAGCCTGATTTATCTACGGAAAAACGCGAAGTCCCCTTCAGGGGGTAGATAATTCAGACAGAGAATCTAAAACTCAATTTATTCTAAAGCGAGGTATACATGAAAAAAATGCATATTTTTGTTGGAAGTGCATGCTTTATTTCTTTACTATTTTCATTACTTTTTGCTCAAAATAAACCGTATCCCCAGGCAGTTAATTTTGCTGACTGTATAAAGCCGGATAATGTTTCTCAGAGCGATATGAATTCCGAGGTTGCCGCTTATTATGACAGCTGGAAATCCAGATACCTGAAGCAGGCCAGTAAAACACCGGGAGGTTACTATGTTGAATCGGGCGGTACAGGCGGAAGCTGGGACAAAACAACTATCTCCGAGGTGCATGGCTGGGGTATGGTTATTTCTGCGCTCATGGCAGGCCATGATTCAAATGCAAAGGCCATTTTTGACGGCATGTTTAAATTTTTCAATGACCATCGCAGCAGTGAAAATAACAATCTCATGTCATGGCAGGTTTTGGGTAATGAGGATGACTCAGCAGACGCATCTGCAACTGACGGCGACCTGGATATTGCTTATGCCCTTATTTTAGCGCACGATCAGTGGGGCTCGGACGGTTCGATCAGCTACATTACGGAAGCCCGGAAAATAATCATCAACGGCGTCAGGGTAAGTGATATCAATCCCGATACCAAACGGCTCATGCTGGGTGATTTTGCAGATAATGACGATCCGTCCTCAGAGTATTACTGGGCGACACGGCCGTCAGACTGGATTGGAAACCATCTCCGCGCCTACAAATACGTAACCGGTCTTTCAATATTCGAGGACGTTGCAAATAACATCTATACGATCTACAACTCGTTTTCAGGAAGCTACTCAAGCAGCACCGGCCTGGTATCGGATTTCATCATTGAGAATCCGCCGAAGCCGGCGCCGTCAAACTATCTCTGGGAGTATGTTAATACTGACAAATATAGCTATAATGCCTGCAGGTTTCCCTGGCGTATTGCCATGGATTATGCTCATTACGGGACATCAGGCGCGAAAACCGTGTGCAACAAGATGATCAACTGGCTGAAATCCGCGACCGGTAACGACCCGTCAAAGATCTGTGCCGGTTACCACCTGGACGGCTCCCAGATTAGCGGTCCGGACGGAGGAGCGGCATTTATAGCACCGTTTGTTGCAGCCTGTGTGGTGGATGAGGCGCACCAGTCATATCTGAACAGCGGTTGGTATGAGATCAATGAGAACTGGACCGGTGATGTGTATCATCATTCCATAAACATGCTCTCCATGCTCTTTATCTCCGGTAACTGGTGGAAAGCCATGGGCGAGCAGTATATCCCGGACACAGGTGGTGTTATCCTTGACGATTTCAGGAATGGATATGGGGACATCCCGAAGCAGACGCATCTGGGATCAGCTTACGGTTATTCAAACTGGGATTATAACCATGTAGATTCCGGGGGCGGGTGGTGGTTTATATATCATGATGATTCGGGCAGTGTGATGGAAAGCGACGGAACCATACTCGACGATGCCAATTATGAAGCTATGATTAAAAATAACCAGCTTCATGTAAACTTCAAAACAAGTGTCAGTACTGCCAAGGAATCATACGCAGGAATCGGCTGTTCGATTCTGCTTGACGGGCAGACCTATTATGATTTCAGTAATTTACAAAGTATTACTATCAGGGCAAAAGGTTCGGGAGTTGTGCGGGCATGCCTGCTTTCAAAGGATATCCTTGAACTGCCAAATGCAGGGGACCGGTGGGGATTCTATGGATTTGACATAACGCTTGAGAGTGACTGGAAGGATTTCACTGTTGATACGTCGCTGTTTCAGCCGCAGCAGTATTCATTGGCCTATGAAAACAAGTGGTCATGGCATCATGGGAAGGCTGAGGTGCGGGAGTTTGAGATCGGCACCCCCGAATCAGGGAAGGATGCAGACCTCTATATCGACAAAATCACCCTGAACGGCATGGAATATAAAGAGGATTTTGATTTTGAATATATACCACCGAGTCAAATCAGTATCCAGAATGAGCAGGATAACAGTTTGCTGGTTTCTTTTGGTTTACAGGTAAAGAATGTGGCAAATATGGGTATTACTGTGAACTACTGTATTGCCCATGATACCAGGGTTAACCTGGGCATCTTCACTATCAAAGGTGCCCTGGTAAGAGAGCTGGTTAATGACTATAAACAGCAGGGGGTGTATACGGCTTCCGTTCAGCCGGGTATGCTCTCCAATGGTATCTACATGATTCGATTGGTAACCGACCGGGGTGCGCAGGTTGGGAAATTCAGTGTTATCAGATAATGACAGAACATATTTGCAGTAGCCCGACCGTTAGGGAGGGCTACTGTAAATGAGAAATATTAATGAATTAGACTGAGATTATGAAAACACTTCTTACCCTGTATTAATTGAGAAAACACGGTGTTTGGTAACGTTAAATTAAATATGAAAAACATAACCGAATAACTAAAAGTAAAATAGATGTGTAATTTAACTGTATATATCCTGCCTATTATTTTACTCTCTAATCTGACAATATTTGCTGAAGTACCCATTCCCCCCGATTGGGGCGATATTCGAATCGGCCTCGTTAATGACAATATGCCGAAGATCAATGCCAGAATGAAACAGGCGGTTGGAGAAGGGGTTCAGCTTTTATATCGCTACCGCTATGTTAACGGCGGGTTTGATTCAACGACCAATTCAATGTCATGGATGTTCACTCCCTGGACGGATTATGTAAAAGACAGCGATTCACTGGCAGGGGTTGGGCCCTCATTTGTGATTTACATGCTCCAGGAAGAGGGGGGCAGCGCTGTAACAATAGCGAATGTTAAAGACAGGCAGAAAATGCGCATGTATTTTGCCAACATTAAAAGTGTTGCTACCAGGTGCAATGGCTACCAGAGTGTATTCATTATTGAGCCGGATACTTGGGGATATCTGATGCAGCACGGTTATATGGATCCGGAGGCCATTTCTGCAAATGTCACTGATCTTGGCCCTGAATTTGATTACCTGCAGGGGCTGCCCGACAACCTCTGCGGTATTGCACAGGGAGTCATTCGAACGATTCATAAATTTGCGCCTGATGCTTATGCAGGATGCCTGTCTTCACACTGGTCAATTATTTCCACCGGGTGGAACCCTGACGGGCTTGCCTGGTCAACTGATGAATTGATCAATGAGTCCATAGCAAGGAATATTGAGTGGTTTAACAAGCTTCTTGGACACGGCCCTGATCGCGGTGACTTTATCGGTGTGGAAAAAAACGGCTGGAGTGCGGGGCGGTGGAAAAAATTTGACGGCAGGACCAACTGGTACTGGGGTGATGAGCAAATGCAAAAGTATCTCCGCTGGTGTAAAGAAATTGCCGAAGGCCTCAATTTGCCGGTTGTCGGCTGGCAGATATCTATAGGGCATATTGGCCTTCCCAATATAACCGTTGATACCTATACTGATAATGCTTATGAAGATACCTTTTTCCCCTACTTTTTTGATCATGTCAACGAGTTTCTTGATGCACATTTTATCGGCTTTTTAGTGGGGAAAGGTATTGCTGACGATACGGATTTTACCAATGAAACAGAGGGTGAAGTAGGGGACAGGGGGTGGTTTTTCAGCCACCTGAAAGAGTTTGACAAAGGAAGGCCCTACCTGCCGGCAACTTCAATTAAAAAAATTAAAAAGGGTTTATATAAGGATAATATTTCATTGAAGGTAATAAACAGCACAATTCAAATTGCAGGTAACTTTACATATAAAAACAGGTTACAAATGGATTTATATTCTGTCTCAGGAAAACACATTTCTTCTTTATTTAATAATTATTTTTCAGGGACTTCCCTTACTATACCAGTAATGAAAAAAAATCTTGGTTCCGGTGTTTATATTATTAAAACAAAGTATGGAAAAGTAAATAAGTCTTTTAAAATGAAAAAATTATATAAATTCCCACCAGTTAATTGATTGCTAATATAACATTTCCCTTTAACGGGTTAACATCCATAACAAACCGGTTACTTCCGTTTTTCTTTGCTGTAATAGTATTGTTTCCCTGCCTGCCGGTTATCTCTTTGGTAAACCATGAGGCCGTAATGACAACAGTAATATCGGTAGCATATTTGGGATTAATTGCACTCGGGTTTGAGAAGGTGAGTATGTTATTGTTTAGAACCGCTTCACCAGTTTGATTTTTTGTGACGATATATTTGGTTACTGCTGTCGGTGTTTCCACCCACAGGATGCCTGCATCGACTTTTTTCTTTACATAATCAAGCAGGGCGCGGTATTTGTCAACGCTGATATGGCCCCAGCCCCAGGGATTGGCGTCGTCAACGGAGTGCATTGCCTGGATGCTCCAGCCGCCTGACGCTATTGCTGAATCGACATGCTGGATTTCCACGTCATCATTATCGTCATTATAAATTGAAATGGTGTAAGGATCGGGCTGCGCATCAATGGCGTCCTGTTCCTGTTTGGAGAAATAGGTATCGAAAAAATTGCTGCTGAATGGATCGTAATGAGCGGGATCGGTTACAACGCCACGGTCGTTATCGTACATTACCTTACCGGCCCGGGCGCCTATATAGCCGTTTCCCTTTAACTCATTTACCCGCTGATCGTTATAGGCGTCATAGGGGAAGATAAAGTAGGTTATCTTTACATTGGGGACGTTTTCCTCAATCACCTCTTTTGCAATGACGACATCGGTATCAACGCTCCACGATTCAGGCTCCCACCCCAGATCGACCGGTGACCCATGATCCCATGAGTGACACATAATTTCATGTCCATGAGAGGCCAGTGTTTTTAAATGGTCCCACATGTAGTCACCTTCATCAACGCACATTTTTGCAATAGCTCCGGTACCGAACTTTAATCCGCGGTTATGTGCAATGGTGTCGGCATACTCATATATGCCGCGGCACTCCGTGTTGCATAGATCATCATGAATAATAGTATACGCTGCATTTGCATTATTTCTCCATTTTGCAACGGATACGGACCTAACCTGCGATTTAAAACAGAAGGTAAAAATGATAAGAGAGCAGGTAATAAAGATACAGAAAATACCGACAAGATGTTTCACCGTTGCCTCCGGATTTA
>JAUXBV010000225.1 GCA_030619215.1 Fibrobacterota bacterium
CCGATATTATTATATCCAATACTCTACTACCCCTAAATATCATAGATAAATCAAGGGTTAAAAAAGAGAATATTATCATGTTGAAATGTAAGTGAGACGTTATTGGAAGTTGGTTTTTGAGCAGATTTGACAATGATATGCTTACTATTTTTTAAAAAAATATAGGATAGATATTCGGAGCCGATGTTTTCAACGACATTGATTACCACATCAATATTTCCTTCTCCGGGTTTACCTATTGAAATATTTTCAGGGCGTATGCCCATTACACAGTTCTCTTTATTGGTAACATTTATCTTTAAAACAGCTTCCCGGGGAATGATATACCTGCCATTCTTGTTTTTAAGGACTGTTTTTCCATTTTCTTCCATTATGGCTCCTTCTATCAGGTTCATGGGAGGAGACCCGATAAATCCTGCAACAAAAGGATTCGCAGGTTGACCATACACCTCAGCAGGTTTTCCTACCTGTTGGATAACGCCGTTATGTATAACAGCAATTCTGTCTCCCAGGGTCATCGCTTCCATCTGGTCATGGGTAACATAGATCGTTGTTATTTGTAAACGCTGTTGAAGATCTTTCAGTTGTGCTCTCATATCCATCCTCAGCCGGGCATCAAGATTTGAAAGCGGTTCGTCCATAAGAAAGAGCCTGGGCTGGCGTACTATTGCCCTGCCGATAGCCACACGCTGCCTCTGCCCACCGGAGAGTTCTGCCGGTTTTCTCTCTAAAAGCCCTTCAATTTGAAGGAGGCGCGCTGTTTCCATTACTTTTGCGTTTATACTATTTTTGGAAATTTTCTTTTTCAGGTTTGTCAACGGGAAGGCAATGTTTTCCTGTACAGTCATATGGGGGTAAAGTGCATAGCTCTGAAAAACTAAGGCGGTGTCGCGTTTATATGGTTCCGTAAATATTTTTTGAGCTATATCCACCGCAATCTTATCACCAATAGCTATCCGTCCTTCTGTCGGTTTTTCCAGTCCCGATATCAGGTTCAGCAAGGTACTTTTGCCGCAGCCGCTTGGGCCTAACAGGACAAAAAACTCGCCGGGTGAGATGTCAAGGCTGATATCCGAAAGGACGCCTACTTTACCCCTGAGAGTAAAAAATGATTTACTGACATTTTCAAGTTTAACAGATGATGGTTTCATAATGTTAATCCTGTAATTATATTGAATGTTTTTTGTATATATATAAATACTGTCTTGCATAAGTAAAAGGTTTTTGTAGTGTCTGGACGTTGGGTTTACTCATTTTTAATTTTTTCAAATCCAAAATCGAAAATCTACAATCCAAAATCCTCCAACACTCCATTACTTAATTTTTCCAATAAAAAGACTTCATTACAAACATTCTTTCAGTAAGACATATATCTCACAAATCACTAAACACATCAGCCCTTAATCGCTCCTGCTGTAAGTCCCTGGATAATATATTTCTGAAATATAAGTGATAGAACAACAAGTGGGATTGACGCAATAGCAGAAGCAGCCATTAAGTCTCCCCACGGAATTTCCCCGTGAAGTCCCTCAAAAAGGGCGATGCCGACCGGTAATGTCTGTGCATTATAATCAATCGTTAACATTAATGCAAAAAGGAACTCGTTAAAGCAGGCAATGAATACCAGCAGGAATGATGAAAAGATACCGGGAAGAGCTAGTGGTAGAATAATTTTTCTAAGAATGGTAATTCTTCCCGCCCCATCAATAAGGCCTGCCTTGTCAAGTTCGAGAGGTATTTGCGAAAAGTAGCTCATGTTTATCCACAGTGAAAGTGGAACCGTTAGCGCAATGTATGGCAGGATAAGAGCGATAGGAGTGTTTAGCATACCTGTATCAGAAAAGAAACGATAGAGATAACCCACAATACTGATAGGGGGAAACATTGACATAGTAAGAACGAACAATGGAATGATTATCCTGCCGGGGAAGCGCATGCGTGAAACTGCGTAGGCGGCACATGAGCTCAGGCATGTTACAACAATAGCTGTAATTGATGATATAATAAAACTGTTTTTTACATAGTCCAGGAAATGCAATGAGCTGTTATTTAATACATTTATATAATTATTAATTGAAAACTGAGCGGTTCCGGAAAAAAGAAAGTCAGGCCTCGATGATAATGATACCAACAGCATCCATATAAAAGGGAGAAGGGTGAAGAAGGTAAGCAAACCTGCCCCAAGTGTCATCAATACTCTTTTTACTGTTTTTTCTTTCATTGTATAACAGAACCTGAAACGATCCGAAAAAATTTATACTCAAGAGAATCTTTCACGAAACTTACCGGTTTTCAAATACACTATCGTAATAAGAAACACTATACAAAAGGTTATAATTGAGACTGCTGAGCCTTTTCCAAAAAGGTCGTTTGTATACATTTCGAATCCCAGCATAGAGAGGGGCTTTGTGCTTCCGCCGGGCCCTCCACCGGTTAGCACATATACAAGGTCGAAGATTCTTAATGAGTCAATAGTCCGGAAAATAAGAGCAATAATAAGTACCGGTTGAATTAATTTGATTGTAATTGTCCGAAACCTTTTAAATAAACCTGCGCCGTCAACTTTTGCCTGCTGGTATAGATCTTGGGGAATTGCCTGGAGCCCTGCAAGAAGAATGATGACAACAAAGGGTGTTGTTTTCCAGACTTCCGCAGTGATCAGCGACCAGAAAGCTGCAAATGATGATCCTAGCCAGTTAATCTTACCGCCTGAAAATCCCAAATTGACGACAAAGAAATTTAACATACCATAGGTATAATCAAATATCAGTTTCCAGACTTTTGCAGATACAATGGTGGGGATCGCCCAGGGGATTAAGATGATTGTCCGGAGAAACCCCCTACCCTTGAATGTCTCATTAAGTAAAAGGGCGAACAGCATGCCAAAAAAGGTTTCCAGGATTACAGCTGTAACTGTAAACAGGAGGGTGAATCGTAAAGCACGCCAGAAATCGGCATTTCCCACTACATATAAAAAATTCTGTATGCCGATAAACTTCCTGGGCAGGTAGGTAACGTCGCGAAAAAGGCTTCCCCAAAAGGTGCCTAAAACAGGTATAAGCACGAAGGCTATTATTACAAATAGCGCAGGAATAAGAAACAGGTAAGCAGTGAGGACTTCCCTGCTTTCGTACTGTTGAAATATCTGTTTACTTTTCATAAGTCTTTATTATTTCTTTAATCTCTCCCTGAGCTTTCTTTAAAGCTTTTCCGGGGCTCTGATTTCCTGCAATAGCATCATTGAGGTATTTCTGTAGCACCAGTGATATCTGCGCGTAGTATGGAACTGTAGGTCTCGGAACTGCAGCTAAAAAAACCTCTTTTAAAGCGCCAAAAAATCCTGATTTCAGCTCCTCGCTCTCATATACATCCACTCTACCGGGATTGAGTCCCAGTTCCACAGCCATATCCTTCTGGACCTCATGGGAAGTTATGTACTTGACAAAAGCAGCAGCGTCCTTCTTCCTGTCGGAATGCCTTGAAATGCCGACATGCCATCCTCCCAGTGTTGACACACTCTTTCCTTCAGGGAAATGAGGTAAAACAGTAATACCAAATAGGCCTTTGACAGGGGAGCCTTCTTCATTGTGCCGGTTACCCGCATAGGGCCAGTTTCTCTGAAACAGTGCATTCCCGTTATGAAAGATAAACCGGGCCTCCTCCTCCTTCATATCGGTATAGGTGTTGGGAGGCGATATTTTCTCTTTATTAATACAGTTTGCCATAAATTGGAGTGCCTGAATATTTTCATCTGAATCAACAATTGGAATATTGTCGTTGCTGAAGAATCCGCCGCCTGCAGAGCCGAAGAACTCCAGGGCATTGCATACCAGTCCTTCGTACTGCGCACCCTGCCAAACGAAACCCCAGAAGTCAGGATTATTCCTGCGCTCCTCTTTTTGAATATGTAGTGCCATTTCAGAAAGCCTACCCCATGTTTTTGGCGGGTCAGGGTAACCGTATTTTTCAAGCAGGTCTTTTCTGTAGTAAAGAAGTCCGGCATCAATAAATAATGGTAGTCCGATAATTTGGTTGTTATAGGTATCAGCGAGGTTGACAATATTGCTAAAGAAGGCAGAGGTGTCGATATCATAATTATTGAGAGATTCCAGCCAGCCTGATGCAGACAGTTGTCCTATCCATGCAATGTCCATTACCATAACATCCGGGTCTGCTTTCCGGCCGCGCAGGGCAATAAAAATCTGCTGCTTCCTCATTTCCGTTTGAGTCGCAGAGCGAATCATCCGGACGTCTATTCCTGTCTCTTCTTTAAAATCCTTTATTGTTTTTTCCCAGAAAGCAAAGGTCTTGGCAGTGCCGCCTACTATAAATGATAAATTATTTTTTTGCCCGCAACCGGTAAATATTAAGAGATATATGATAATGAGCAATGGTATATTTTTCATTAGAAAGGCTCCCAATGTATAACAGTATGTTGAGCGGTAGGACATGGCAATGGCCTATCCGCCCTTACATAATGTTATACTTTAGTATAACATTGATTTTATAAGAATATCAGTTAGTTATTAATATAGTTAGAAGCGGTTTAAAGTATAAATGGGGAATAGGTATTATATTACTTAATGTGTTAATTATTGATGGGGGCAACTGCCTCCTCATAGATAATAAAAGTTAAATGAATTTAGGGGATTACCAATATGCTTTACAGACCATACGGAAAAACTGGAAAAAACATATCGATTATTTCAGCTGGCGGAATGAGATACGCAAATCCGCAAGATGTTGACGCAATGGCACAGGTCCCGTTGGAAGCCGCACGGCTTGGAATAAACTACTTTGACACAGCCCCGCTGTATTGCGAAGACAAGTCTGAGACTATCCTTGGGGTGGCTCTTAAAGAGATAAAAAAAGAGGGATTTGAGCATTATATTTCTACAAAATCTAATGCTGATAACTATGATGACATGATGAGGGATATAGAGAAGTCAATGAGGATTATGAATATCGATCACATCCATTTCATGCACTGCTGGTGTTTTCTCTCCCTTGACAAATTTGAAGAGAGAAAAAAGCATGGCGCCGTTAAAGCATTGCAAAAAGCAAAGGAGGAAGGCGTTATTTCCCATGTTGTCTTTTCATCACATATGAGCGGTGAAGATATAGCAGTGGTTGCTGATTCCGGACTTTTTGAAGGTGTTACCCTTGGATTCTGTGCGATTAATTTCCCTTTCCGTTTGGAAGGTATCAAAGCCGCATATAGAAACAATTTGGGTGTTATCACAATGAACCCGCTGGGCGGGGGAGCGATTATCGACCATGCGGACAGGTTTTGCTTTATAAAAACGAGCCGGGAGCAGTCTGTACTGGAAGCTGCGCTGCATTTCAACCTTGCTCATAAGGAAGTCACTTCAGCGCTGGTGGGATTTACCTCTATAGAGGATGTACGAAGCGCGGTAAAGACCGTTGACACCTTCAGCCCGATAACAGAAGAAGAAATTGACATGATAAAAGAAAAGATAGAAGATGGTTTTAACCAGCTATGTACCACGTGTAACTATTGTAAAGACTGCCCCGAAGGGATTCCTGTAGCAAAACTCATTGAGGCATACAATTATTACATACTCTATAATGATCCAAAAAAGGTTTTTGAAAGACTGAAATGGCACTGGAATGTGCAGGATTTGAGTGTGCTTGAGAGATGTAGTGAGTGCAGATCGTGTGAAGAGAGCTGCACCCAGAAACTTCCTATTCTTGAGCGGTTTGAGAACATGAAGGCTTTGAGAGGATGATTTTATTCCTTAATGTTTTTTTCAATGGAAAACCTATTTACCAGGGCGATAAAGGGAGATTTCCTTTTTAACGTCGTTTTCTGTAATTTTGTGTGAAGCAGTAACATTGTCTCCTATTGAAAAAATCGTGTTACATTTGTTTTTCCGCTCGATATACATACGGGCTGCCTCGCGCAGCAGTTCAGAGCGGGAGCGTGATTCTTCCTGTGCAACACGATTAATTTTAGATAAAAGATCGTTTGGTAAGCTTATAATAACAGTGATTGTTTTAATAATTTCCTCATAAGAAAGTTTCTAATATGCTAAACGCCTCTATAAATAATATATACAATCATGTATAATAATAATCACTTAATAGTGGAAACAATTTCATATGTTCCTTTTGA
>JAUXBV010000115.1 GCA_030619215.1 Fibrobacterota bacterium
CTACCCCACAGGACTATTCATTACCGGTGCTTCGGAAAAGACCAGGCTGAGGTTTATAAAAAGTTATAAAAAATTAGAATGCGCTTTTTAAAAATTTTATGGCTGTTTATTTGCATTAGCTCTTTGTTTAAGGCTATCTTCAGGTTGTTAAATATTTTTTATTTTAAATATTTTAATGGAGGGATTTATGAAACATTTAAGCACACTGGTCGTAGTACTTGGTGCTGTCGCAGTTATTGCAGCGCCAACGGAGGATAATAAGAAACCCGCAGCTGCTAAGGAGTCTGCCCCGACAAAAACGGTGGTTGAAAAAGAAAAAAAGGCAGACACCCGGAAACCCGCAGCCACAAAAGAATCTGCCCCTGCTAAAACGGTGGTAAAAAAAGAAGCGAAGGCAGAAGACAAAGGTGTACCAAAGCTCATGGGCGGTACTATTGTTGCAGTTGATGGTCCTAAGAAAACAATTACTATCAGATTTAAATCAAAGGATTATTCTTTCTCAGTTGCTCCCCAGACAGCACTCATTGCAAAGGAAAATAAAATCTCCTTCCCTGACCTGAAAAAGGGAGACTATGTAACTGTTAATTATCTCAAGTTCAAAAATGGAAAGAGAAAAGCTGAAAAGGTAAACAATAAGACATTTGCAGCTAAATTAGCAAAAATAAAATCCAAACCTGAGCCGCAGGCAAAACAGGAGCAGGTAAAAAAGGCGAAAGCCCAGCCGAAAACACAACCGGCACCAGCTCGGAAAAAGGCCGTGCAAGCTAATCCTAAACCGGAAACAAAAAGTATTCAGAAAAAAGAAACAAAACCCGAAGAAAAAAAGGAGACTAAACGATAAGTAAAATAAAATTATCGTTTTTTCGAATACATCATATAATTTACTTTTATACGGCTGAAAAGTTATCTCTTTCGGTCGCCCAATAAATTTTAAAGCGTCCTGTAATAGTAAACATGTGGAGGGGTTTTATGAGAACTTATGTTTTACTATTCTTGTCTCTGTTTTTCTGTTATCTTTTTATCGGATGCTCCGGTAAAAAAACAACAGGCACAAAAGTAACAGCCACCCCTGAAGTAACTAGCCGGAGAGAAACAACAACTCCCTCAACCGTTCAATCACCTGAAGCTGTTAAGCCTAAGAAAAGCAGGATTGTTGATGAGAATTTCAGTTTTGACGGAAAGAAAGATAAGGTCCTTTTTGTATTCATCCGGCCTTCCAACCTGTTCACAACAGAACAGGAGAAAGTATATGTCGATGGAAACACCCGTTTGACTACAACCGGCAGGGACATCGTTGCATTTTATGTTGAACCCGGCAGGCAGTACCTCTTTTCTCAAACAGCCACATCACCATCTATCAAGGCAAAGTTAAAAGCGGGGAACATCTACTACTTCTATGACCCTGACGATGCGAAATCCCAGGCAACACTCGGAGACCTTCTCTATGAAAAAGAGAATTATAAAGGCGCCCTGAGTGCTTACCGCCAGGCTGCCAAACTCGATTCCACTCTCACGGATTTTTATAAACAATATGCCGAAATAGTTATCACACATGGTAAGGTCGATGAAATTGAAAAAGTGATGAAACGGCTTATTGCGACCGGCCAGGCAGGCGCCACAACCTTTCTCGGACTCGGAAAAGTATATCAAAAACGAAAGCTCTATTCAAAAGCGGCTGTACAATTTGGAAACTGCCTCCAGGAGGAGCCTGAAAACGGTGAGGCCATGCTTTCACTTGCGGATTGTAAGGCCAAGCTAGGACAGACGAAACCTGCAATAACATTATTTGAAAAAGCAATCAGACTGGACCCTTCATCACCCAACGAATACAAAACCCTCGGCGATCTCTATAAAAAACAAAAGCAACTTTCAAAGGCGACACAGGCATATAAAGCCTTTCTGGATAAGGGTGGTAAAAACAGCGCCATTGCAACAGAGGTTGGAACAAGGGCATACACTAAGCGTAATTACAAAGAAGCTTCAAAGTATCTGGCAATGGTAAAAGGGAAAACAGCCAGATCAGCAAATCACCTGCTCAAGCTGAGCGAATCCTATTATTATTCCGAAGAATATGACAAAGCGATTCCTAAATTCAAGGCTGCGATGAAGCTTGGACTTAAAGTTCAGCGTCAAAAGCAAATCATGATACTATTAGCTAAATCTTATGAACAAACTAATGCCGGAAATAAAGCCCTGTACTGGTATGATCGATTTGCAAAGTTGGCAAAGACCACCGGCCCTGAAGTCTCTTATAAAAGAGGCTTTCTCCGTGAAAAGACAAAACGGGCGGAAGCAGTTAAAATATATGAGCAGAATGTCAAGCGATTCCCAAAGGACTATCGAAATTTTCTAAGGCTCGGCATTTTATACTCGAAAAAGAATGCAACACTCTCCAAATCGGCTGCCATGCTGAAAACAGCAACCAGACTTGCCGATACCGTATCAACAGCATGGATTGAAATAGCTAAAGTCTACGGCAAACTCAATAGGAGCAACGATGAACTTGCTGCTTATAAAAAATACCTGTCATTCAGTAAGGATAACGCAGATGCAAATGCCCGCGTCGGCACACTCCTTATAAAAAAAGGAAAAATATCCGAAGGCATGCCCTACCTTGAAAAAGCGTATTCAAAGAAACCTAACAATGTCCCTGTCCTTATTTCACTTGCTACAGGCTACCGGAAAAGCAGAAACAACGAAAAAGCGCTGGAGTTGTTGCTTAAAGCTAAAAAGCTCAGGCCCCGGGATATTGAGGTCAGAAAGAGCATGGTTGCTGTTTACAAAAGCATGGGTAAAACTACCGAAGCAATGAATGAAATGAAAGAATTGATTGAAACGAAACCGGATAATGCCGCCCGTGCACAATATGCCAAATTGCTTCACCAACAGGGAAAACTGGACGAGGCAATTAATGTCATCGAAGATATTCGCGCTGTTGACCCTGAAAATATCGAAGCACTTATGATTATGGGACAAATCCTGCAGGATCAGGGACAATATGACGAAGCCCTGGAAACCTATAAAGAAATAACCTTTATAGATCCTGATAATGCTCCTGCCATCTGCGAACAGGCAGAAGTATACCTTGCACAGGAAAAGCTGCTCTGGGCAGAGAAGTACTATAAAAATGCACTGAAGAAGAACTCGAGATTAGGCCTGGCAGTATTTGGAATGGCAAAGGTTGCAAAGCTGCGAAAAAATAATGCCCTCTATAAACAGCATCTCGCAAAAGCGTACCGGCTCAGCCCGAATGAGCCTGAGATAAAAGAGGCTTATACCAAAAAATGATTTTTTCATGATTTGCTGTTAATAGCTTGTGGTGCTTTTTATCTTGTTTATCAGGTCCCTGCCCAGTATACCCTGGAGCTTTATTGACAGTTGAGGATTCAGCTTCCTGAGGTCATTAAGCTTTGCCCGGCTCCAGGCAACATATTGAACATAACCGCTGCTGCGCACACTCGCTGAGGCAGGTTCGCCTGTAATAAAGCTCATCTCGGACATAAAGTTGCCCTGTGACAATTGAGCAATTAATTTCCCGCTTTTAATAACGTCCACCGAACCGGACATGAGAAGCAGTAACTCATCCTGATGCTCGCCCTGCCGGATAAGAACATCCGCCCCGGCCTCCTTTATCTGGCCCATGTCCCAGAAATAGACAAACTCCCGCGGAGTCATTGAGTGAAAGGTGCTCTTGTACAGGTCAACAAATTCCGGATCGATCTCTATGGGTTTACGCTCCCGCACTATACGTATTACCTGAAAAAGATTTATCCCCACAAAAACGAAATTCCAGAATGCTACCAGATGATGACCCTGGATAAAGGCATAGCAGAACAGGGACACCTGCGCACTGATCAGAATGCTCCTGAGCCACAGGATGTCGCGGACAACCAGAGCTATTAACATTAAGATGTAGCCGAGGTGGAGGAGGATTTGGTTCATAAGAAATTCACCTGCTTACTCTATTAAAATAAATATAAACTGATCGTTGTTAATATATATTGCCTATACGCAAACTCCCCTATCTTCGTAACCAACCATTGTCGCTTAAACACTCTTAATATTGCGAATGCCATGGAATACAAGTATAATAGGTTAAAGATGTCATATAGTTATTTATAAAATAATCTAATTCAATTATACAACACTGTCGCATCATTGCAATCCCTTGAATTATAAGTAGTTTTTATGAAAATGTTTCTCTTCATACTCCTGGCCTGCTTTTCTATAGTCTATACTTCACAAGAGGACAAACCTCCCTTCAGCACAGGTGCATTGCAGTATTTACTGGACAGGAAAGAGTATGACCGTTTTGACTGGTATATCGATTGTTATTTAAACCACCATCCGGATACTGCAATACTGCACATCATGAAAGGCCAACGGTATTATAATGAAGCAATGGATACCCGCTCGCAGGATATTAAGTATATAATCAACCGGACAGGTGGGATTCCACGTAAATATGATAAAAACCTGATAGAATCAAAACTGTTCGGCATTAACAGGCTGCACACTGTTTATAATGATTCGCTTCTTGATAAAGCCCTTGCTTCAATTCAGCATGCCCGTTCAATTGATTCTGACCAAGAAGATATCTCCATGCGAATCTGCCGTATGGCTGCGGAAACAGGCCGCTCGGATGTCCTTGCCAAGGAGGTAACCCTATACACAAGCGAATTCGGGTATACTATGGAAATAGAAAAAATAATTTTCGCTTATGTTGATCAGAAATGGGGTATGGCTGCAGATTCAAGCATGATTCTTCTGCTGCGCAACCTGACTGCCTATCATCCGGATGAATCCAAATCATATATGCTCCTCAGCAACTACTACTTTCTATCCGGCAATGTTGACAGTGCTTTGGTTTATACGCGTCATGCTCTCAATTGCGACAAGAAGAACCTTTACTTTCACCAGAAAGCTATTACCCTTGCTGCCATCAAATGTGATTTTGCTGAAGCTACAGAATTAGCTCTAAAAAGATATGAGATATCAAAAGAACTGATTGATCTGGAACAGGCCGCAATCTGCGCTTATGCATATGACAGATTCAAGGGAATGTTCCTCTATACCAAGGTTCTGAAATCAGAAAATGCGAAGGACTCTGCAACAATATCACGATGGCTTTTCGATGAATTCATACCGAGTCACGATAGTCTGAATCATAAGAACCTCTTCAACGGCAATCTCTTTCATCTGAACTTTCCTCTTTTGTATATAACCTATCGCAAGGACCTTGATCAGATCGGTTATTTTCATAATAAAGCAGGCGCTCTTTTTATCAGCGGATTATATGACAGCGCTGCCTATTACAACCTTAAACTGATTACATCAATGAAAAAAAATCATCCACTTGGCTATAAGGCGCTCTATAATCTTGCGGCTGAATACTTTGCCACAGGCAGGTACCTGATATCATTTCAGCTTTTTTTATGGATTTACAAATACCTGGGCGGCTGGCGCGATTTTTCCGTACTTTATGCACTTGGTGTAAATTATGAGCAATTCGGTGATTTTTATCACGCGAAACAACAATACACCGAAATTGTCAATAACTCCGGCAAACTGAAGGATGAGGATAAAAACCTCAAAGAGCTTGCCCATCGCCGCCTGAATGCTATACGGAATAAAAGGATGCTTACGCAGTAAAGTATCTCATCACCAATTTGAGGGTTGCTTTTTATTATATCACATTTGAAATGTAGTTAAAATCCAGTAGTTTTCTGCCGTCAATTATTCGAACGCATTTAAAATCTGAAATCTACAATCTGAAATCTAAAATTACCCCATTCTTTCTCATACCCTCGCACGCTTATTCTTTTTTACTTGCCCGGCGGGAAAAACCTGACCAGTCCCTTGCCAATCCCCCATAGCACAAGCCCTGACAGTGCAGTGGTAACTATCCGGAACAGCAGGTAATTACTAAAGAGCATCTCCCAACCGCGATAGACATAGTGTGCGGCATTCACATTCAATTCCGGTGATGTGAAGAAGCTGCTTGCCTGCTGCAGTACAATAAAAAACAAAAAAGCGTACAACCAGCTTCTATGCCCGAATTTAACATTGCAGAGTGCAATCACTCCTATAATCAATCCCCCGATGTGGGTGCCGAACGTGGATATGCTTCTTAAGCCGAACCGTGCCATATCTGAGGTCCAGAGTGGAGCACCGATAATAAGCCATAGAACAGAAACACGTATAAGCTCTCTTTTTCCAAGAAAGAGGCCTAATGCAAGCGTAAAGTTTGCGACGTGACACATCCAGAGTATGTGGCCCGGTGTATCCGACTTTAAAAAGAACTGCAAACGGGCCAGAAACAGGAACAGTGGTATTACACCGGCCAGTCTAAGCCAAATTGAAAGACGATCTTCTTTAATACGTCCCATAGTTATATGCTCCGAAACCCTTCCTTCATTATCTTCTGTTAAGCATATACCCTGCTTTAAAACCTTAAAAGTTTCATGGATTTTATTTGATTTGTTTTTTGAAACTTTATCTAAAAATAAAAGCATTATAATAATAACCAATATACAGATAATAAGTCAATATCATTCACAGTTCCGTCAGGAACGAAATATTTATAAAATAAAGATCCTCATCCGAAAACCACTAAGCCCCGTAGGGACCATGTAGAATGGATACCAGTTTTTTTGATCTATATGAACTGGAGATTTTATGATAGAGTAATAAATTATAAATACCTAAATAGAAAATTTACCTTGTTTTTCTAAATTACTGATATATTTTTGTCTGTTCTATTAATTCTGTTTACTTAATAAAGATATTCATCTAATAATGTGACCCTGGAGGGGTGTATACATGACGGTGGAGAAGCCTTTTATACGGCTGATTTCTAACGTTTTATGTGTGGCTGTTTTCTTAATAGCTGCATTAAATACTCCTGCTACTGCCTCCGAATCCTCTGAACCTGCAAAGATAATAAGTACATTCAGCACTTCCGATAATTCTGTAAAAAAAACAGAGCTACTCTTTTCACTCAAGAAATATCTGCCGCAAAAACCTTTGTGGATAAAAGAGTTACTTGCAAAAGCTCTTAATGATAAGAGCCCCGTTGTAGTTGCTGAAGCGGTGTATCAGATTGGAGAATTCGGATTCATAGAATTTAATGCTGATTTAATAGATCTTTTTCATGCCGCAGAGAAGAGATTCGGTTCTTTATGTTATGCTGAGAGAGTCAGGTGTGCGGTTATTCCGGCTCTGGGAAAGATTGGAAATAATAAGGCGAAAGCATTTATTGCAGGGCTCTTAAAAAATGACAAGGGCTCTTTTATGGGGCAGTTCATGTTATCTGCGATGAAGAGCTTAAACGACCCGGTTTTTGTGAAAGATGTAAGGCTTTACAGAGCAAAAATGGAGAAGTATGTAAAGGATGCTGCAGCATCAGGCCTCGATCCTTTTCTTTATTCTGATAAAGCATCCTATATAAAACTGGCGGAAGAAGTTGAGACTTTCCTTCTGAAGGGAGGTAAAAATGAATAAGAAAATAATATCACCGGTTTCTGCGTTTATTCTCTCGCTGGTTTTATCGTATAATACTGTGGAGGGCAAGATAGGGATTATTGTCAACAAACATCTCTACCCATCCATTCAAACATCTGTTGACATGTATATAAACGATGTGAAAAACATTGAAGGCAAAGATGTCTGGCTTGACGGGACAACATTTGATGAAAGTAATAATAAAACAGATTTAAAGGACAGCCTCAGGAACCACTATAATAATGATGACCTTGAAGGCGCCATACTAATAGGCGACCTGCCAATATGCGAATTCCTTACTGACGAAACTTTTGAAAGAGATATCTTTCCCTGTGATTTGTACTATATGGATCTTAACGGTACCTGGACACCTGAAGACCTGCCCGACACCCATTCAGGCTCTAAATATGCTGAGATATGGATCTCACGCCTGGTATGCAGTGTGCTGACCCATTATGCGAATCAAACCGAAACACAGATTTTACAAAGATATTTTGACCGGGTTCATCTGAGAATGTATGGCCAGGATAATCAGCCAAGCACCTATCTGATTGCCGGTATGTACGGGGAATGGCCCTCTCTTGAATCTGAAAACAAACCCTATCTTGGATATAATTCCAATAGTACAGAAACCCTTAGAACATATTCGGATTCAACAGATCCTGAGTTTAAAGAAAAGTGGGCAAATGCACTTATTGCCGGTAAGGAATATGCATATATATATTCTCATGCCGGAGGTTTACCATATAGACATAAGTTTGGTTATTATATTTACGATATCTATACTGATCCGACAAATTGCAGATTTTACAATGTCTATTGCTGTCAGAATGCC
>JAUXBV010000255.1 GCA_030619215.1 Fibrobacterota bacterium
GGCACAGAGATATATCAGATATAATGTTTTAATAAATAATTCTTTGCATTAAAACAATGGGAGGGGCCAATTAATTAGGATATTTATTCCTACCCACAATGAATATTCATGTATTCCAATTTATAATAATTATACAGGGAATAATAATAGTTAAATTTTCAAATTTTTAGCACAATTAATGTAGGAGGGGCCAAACATGTTACATGTTACTGCATTCATAAGGGTGACGTTTTTCAGCCTAATGTTTGTTTTCCTGCTCGCACATACTCCAGTAAACGCTGCTGATAAAGAAAAGAGCATGGAACAATCAACAATAACGTCATATCAGGCTACAGATAATACTATTCTGAAACGAAAGGTATTAAAAACACTTTCAGGTGATTTCAATGCCGAAACTGATGTTGCAGCTCAATGGAAAGTCGATTTTTTGAAAAAGGTATTGGGAGAGCGGAGCCCAATCCTTGTAGAGGAGGCCGCTTATCAAACAGGTAATTTACATATAAAGGAGTTAAACCGGGAGTTGATAACACTTTTTCATAAAGCTGAAGAAAAGTTCATGGGGTATTCGGAGAGGGTACAGACAGCAATTGTAAATACTCTTGGTAAGACAGGCGGTGCTGATGCCGCGAAATTATTCGGTGATTATCTGGATAATGATAATGGAGCTGCTTATTTAGGTTATGAAATATTGGCTGCAATTGAAGAACTTGATGACCCATCACTAATTACCCCTTTACATAAATACGCTGAGAAAATGGATAGAAGGATCGCAAAATTAAAGGCGAAAAATGCTGATCCGATTTTCTATTCAAAATTTCTGATGTTCAGTAAACTGGCAAAAGGTATTGCAGAAACGTTATCAAAAGTAAAGGAGGGCGGCAATGAGAAATAATAAATTGACGCTTTATAGCATAGCATGTATCCTCCTTTTCGTTTCAGTTGTTTTTGCAGGTAAAATTGGTATTATAGTGAATAAAAATTTATATCCTCTTATAGAATCATCAATTAATACATATATCGAAGATGTACAGCAGATTGAGCAAAAAGGTGTGTGGCTGGAAGCAACAACATATGACGAGACAAGTTCCCCGGACGATTTAAAAAATAATATTAAAGATCATTACGAGAATGATGAGCTTGAAGGTGTGATCTTTATAGGAGATTTGCCAATTGTAAACCATGAGGATGATAATCAATATCACCCATGTGACTGGTGGTGGATGGATCTGGACGGTGTGTGGGGAGGAAGTAATTATAATTTTAATTCCCATACAGGGGACCGCGAAATGGAGATATGGCACTCCCGTATAACCACAGGTGTTCATCCTGACCTTGGCGCGGAAGAAGATATTGTTATCAGCTACCTTGAGCGTGTACACAGAAGAATGAGAGGCCAGGATGATCATGGAAGAAACCTTTGTATAATTGGAGATAAAGCAAGTTGGGGTGGCCTTGAAAGTGAAAACATAAACTCACTGGATTATCCTTCTGATAAAACAAGCACCTATTCGGGATCTACGTGTACTGGTGCAAACTGGCAAAGTGAACAGGAATCAGGTGAAATGGAATTTGGATTTTTGTATTCACACTCATCTTCAACCAGTCATTCCACGCCAAGCTGGAGTTACAATAACCAACTTGGCATTGACGCTGATGGAAGATTTTATCATCTTTTTGCCTGTAGTAATTCAAGATATACCACAAAAAACATGGGTGGACTCTATGGATATGGCGGCAATGGTCTCATTGGTTTTGGCAGCACGAAAACAGGAAGCATGAGACCCGGGGGGTTTGCGGCTTTTAATACACCATTAACAGAAGGTAAAAGTTTTGGAGAGGCTTTTATGGAATGGGCAAGTACTGAGGGTATTAAAGACCATGACTGGAACTACGGTATGTGTATTCAGGGTGTCGGTACCCTTCGCTTAGCACCTTATCCAGGTGGGCCATACCTTGCTATCAGTTCGCCTGATGGCGGAGAGGAGTGGGAACAGGGCAATACCTATGATATTAAATGGGGTAGTAATGTATCGGGAAATGTTAAGATTGAGCTTCTTAAGGGTGGTGCGGTAGATAAGGTAATAGAAAGCTCAACTGAAAATGATGGATTGCACTCATTGGCTATTACTACAGATTATGCGGTTGGCAATGACTATAAAATTAAAATAAGCAGCCTTACTAATGATACCGTTATCTGTGAGAGTAACGAAAATTTCAGTATTACCGAGGAGTATATCATAAAAGCGTTTCCTTATGTGCAGGACTTTGATACCTTAAATACCGGAACTGTTATCCTACCCTACAAATGGGAACAGCTTGATGTGGATGATATAAACTGGACAGTTTGGACAGGTAAAACTCCTACAAAAGAGTCTGACGGCGTTACAGGTCCGGATGGCGATCATACGTCAGGGGCGGGAAATTACATTTACGTGGAGTCATCAAGCCCGAATAACCCGGATAAAAAAGCGGATTACGCAACTCCTAAATTCAATCTTAAAGCTCTTGCCGATCCGGAGCTGACTTTCTGGTGCCACATGTTCAGTGATAATAGTGGACAGGACGAGATGGGTGACCTCTATCTTGACATCTGCGTGGATGGAAACTGGAGCAGTGACGTTGTGCAGTTAAGTAAAGATCATGGTGATGCGTGGTTTGAGCAAAAAGTGGATTTAAACCAGTATAAGGGTGAGCGCGTGATCTTCCGTTTCCGTGCTGTCACTGGAAGCGGCTGGGCAAGCGACATCTGCATTGATGATTTCAAGATTGATGGTCTCGTGTCGGTTAATGACTTGGCTTCCAAGGTGTCTTTGTCTTTTGGCCTCGGATTTTACGGCTCCCGAATACATTTCAGGGTTCCTGAAAACACCGGAAAAGAGAAGGTACATATAAGCCTTTACAATGTCCAGGGAAAGCTGGTAAAGAAGATTGTAAACGACAACCTTAAAGCCGGTTATTACTCAGTGCCTTTGCGCCTGCTTGCTACAGGTTTATATATTTGCAGAATGGAAGCAGAAGGTTTTAATAAGACGATTAATGTTATCTTGACGAAGTAATTATAAAAGCTTATTAATAAAGTTATAAAAAAATTAATATCTTGACGGGGAGTTGCTTTATTGCTTAAAACAGCTTTCATCATTTTTTAATATCCCATTGATTGTTTAAATTTAAAGCCCATTTAATATGGGCTTTTTTTATTTATACCGAATTGCCTGGTACTTTAGTGCATAAATATGTATTACTAAAGTAGCACTTCGCACAACTAAAGAGGCGACCTATGTGTTTTTGAAAATGATATAGACAACCTTCCATTAAAAATGTAGAATTACATATAATCACTCTTTATCCACATAGGTGGATAAATCTGAGTAGAAGCTGAATGGCTTTTTTAAAACCATCAGCTTAACTCATGTTTATATCTTTCTTAGTATCTTTCAATCTTATAGAAATAATAATGCACCCTGCTCCTTTAAAATTAATGAAATCGAAATCGTATGATACTCCGCTCATTCTCATCTTCTCGGCACGTGAGCGGATCCGTGGCATTCTGTCGGTAGGGCTCCAGCAGTGCCATTACCGGATAATCCAGGCGATCAATTCAAACGTTGCCAGCCTGAAGGCGAACCAGTTCGTGCCGGACCTTGTCATTGCGGACATCACGGCAAAAAACACCAAAGACATTCTCATGTTAAACCGTCTGCATCATTCCGAACGGACCCGGAGCACCCCTCTTCTGGCAGTGGTGCCGCGTACGATAAAGGAAAAACTTGAGAAAATACTGAATGCAAAAGCGGATATAGAGGGTACCCCGGATAATGCACAGTTCTTTCTCATTGAATACCCTTTCAACTTTTCCGATCTTTTAAAAAAGATCACACATATTCTCGCCCGTTTCGGCAACCCCCTGCCGCAAAAACAAAACCTTAATGAGGATGAACAGTTCAAGATCCGTACGGGCCAGCGTCTGTTTGACCCCAACGTCAAAATCGCAACCAAACTGCGTGACATAGCTGCGCAGCTTCAGAAACAGTGGGTGTTCCCCTATACCGTTATAAAGGCGCTTGACATCCTCGGTTCAGAAAAGAGCTGCGGTGAGGAGCTTGCCAAATGTATAAAATCCGATCTCTCAGCCTCCGCAGCTCTTTTAAAAGTGGCCAATACGGTTTTTTATGCAAAGCGCCAGAAACGAATAACGGATATCAAGGAGTGTGTGGTACGGATTGGATTTCAGCAGACGCGGAACCTGCTCTCCTGCTTTTCGCTTATTGACCTCACGTCAGAGAGTTATGGCGAATCGGGTTTTACACGGCCTGAATTCTGGCTCCATTCCCTGGCTGTTGCCCTTATTGCTTCGAAGCTATGTGAAGACAGCGGATACCGGCGGCCGGAGCTGGCCTTTCTGACCGGGCTCATACATGATCTGGGAAAAGTGCCTCTGGATAATAATTTTAAGAATGTCTTCCCGAAACTTCTCGAAGAGACAACCTCCCGCGGCGAAATGTTTTATCGAACCGAGTTGTATCTGATGAACTTCAGCCATGCTGACGTCGGGCACTTTCTGACCAACCAGTGGAATTTCCCGTCGGCAATATCCCGGGGCATTCTCAACCACCATACCCCCGAACGGATACTGGAGGCGACTCCGGCCGAGGACCGCATTCTCTTTGAGGCCGTTTTTATTGCAAATCAAATTGCAAAGGCAATGAACCTGGGTCACAGCTGTGACGAGATTATCCAGGAGATTCCCTATCAGATGCTTCGCGACCTTTCTATCCCAAAAGGGCCGACTGCTAATTTTATTTCGACCGTGATAAGAAACCTGAATCAGATGGCCAAATTTCTGAATATCGGTATCAAAAAACTTACTCTGGCTCAACCGGCGCACGAAGTTACCGAAGGAGAGATCCTTTTTGTGTACGGTGATCATCCTGATTTTCACCCGCTGGTCCTCGCACTGAGGCATAACGGGTATAAGGTGCTTATTTCAAAACAACTCCCGCCGGAACCCGACCCCTCGATCCGCGTCATTATCATCATGCCGGAGCAGGGAGCTCCTCTTGACATCATGCTATATGATGATGAACAGGAAAGTACTTCGGAATCATCACCGCATAAAATCTTTATCATGGATGTTGAGCCGCACCAAGTCCCGGTTCAGGGATTTGACGACAGTAGTATGATTTTTATCAACCAGGACAATTTGGACATGCGGTTTATCCTCCACATCCTCGATAAATTCTACGGCAGGGTCATTGTTCCTCAGCGCACCGATGTCGAACAGGACTAGGAGAAAATTTTTAATGAAGATTCCTAAACAATAAAAATAACGCGTCCGGTATAACTAGATTGCAGTATTCTATCTATAGAAGATCCTTATACGGGAACAAGAGATTTTTTTTCTATACATTCATATGTTATACTTTTTCTCATCTTTCATTATTATCCAAAAAAAGAAACCTTTAATTATACTCGCCTATAAATACTCCCTTTAAAGTGTTCACTGTAGTGAACAGGAAAAAGTAATAAAATGTGATTTTGTATCAATTTCTTGGTATATTATATTTACAAAGGCAATTTTTTTATTCCCCTCCTATTAATACATTAACTATTCGATGTTTGATATTATTATATCAAGTCATTGGGTAACGGTAATACAATCCTGGCATTTTTACTATCGGAATCCTGATGATCATATCAAAATTATACTTCAATTAATGAAGTTAATAAATAATACACGTTAACAGGAGGAGAATATGATGAAAAAATTAATTCTTTTCGTTATAAGCGTATCCCTTTTTCAAATCGGTGCATATGGAGA
>JAUXBV010000496.1 GCA_030619215.1 Fibrobacterota bacterium
AACTATCTAAATTTCAAACAGTTAAATACAAAAACTTATTAATCATTAAAATTTGATATCTGCACTTATAATATTCTTATTAGCAATTAAGTTTATATACCCCTTGTATAATTTATTATTTGTAAATATCAATATACAATATAGAGTAACAGTATAAAAATGTTTATTAATTTCTTAATTTTACCTTTGCAGTAAAAAGTGTATTTAACATATTATATAGCGTGCATTATAATATTGATTGCAGGTTATGTAATGTATGGGTCAAGCTAATACTTTCATATTCTCATAAAGAACACTGCCATAGAATTGTAATAAACAACCTTTAAATAGTGAATGATTGGCATTACATTTTTATATATCATCTTCCTGATTTAGAATATTCACTTTAAACATGAGTAGGATTCGTGGTAGCAACACAGAAGAAGTCCGCTCGCAAGCTGACAATCGCACAGCAGTCACTCGAAGCCCTCGGTATCGTTGCGAAAAGAAAATAGTTTTTAATAAAAAATTGTTAAAAATATGAAAGGGCGTACAATTGTACGCCCCCGCAGAATATCGTTTAATTTTAAATGCAACTATATTTCAGGAATATTATAGTAGTTACCATTAACCATTGACCATTGACCATTGACCATTAACCATTGACCATTAACCATTGACCATTGACTATTGACCATTATCCATTATCCTTTACTTTCTATCAGTTTTGCAGAATCAATCTTCAGTACTCCGGAGGTATCTTCTTTTTTATTCTCTTTGTCTGCTTTCATTTTTTCCAGCCTGCTTATCATAGAGGAAGCACGCCTGTCCCCGGGATGAATCATCTGAAACTGCTGCATAACCATGATTGCACTATCGTAATGCCCCCGGTCCTCATAGTTTTTGCAAATCATGCTGTATGACGGCCACGGATCCGATTCTTCAGTAGCAAGGCCCTTCAATAATTCATTAGCCTTTGCCTTGTCACCTTTCAGGTCATAGATTCTGGCTTTGACCTTTCTGTATTCCTTATTCCCCGGCTCTATCTTCAGGGCTATTTCAATTCTCTCCATTGCCCCGTCCCATCGATTATGAGCTAAAAGAATTTCCTGCTGCAGGAGCCGCGGTCTCCAATCCCATGGCATTAAACCGATACACTGGTCAAGTTTATTTACCGCAAGATCAAGCACCTCGTTGTACTCCTTCTTTTTGGCTTCTATATCCTTCTTCCGTTCATCGATGGTATATGCCGTATCAGCTTGTACCGAAGAATCTTTGAGAGACTCTTCATAACCGGTTATCTCAGCTTTCATTTGTGCGAGGGGTCGCCTTAAGGTAACCGCCACCTGAATAAAGCTTGCCGCATAATTCGACATCAGTTTACGGCCTGTCTCGCTTATCGGCGTCGAGCCGTCACCAAGGCTGCGAAAACTATACACTTTGTCAAGGAGAAAGACCGTCCTGTCGAGATCAAGCTGCACAGCCCTCGGTACCTGCCTCGGTAATACCAGGTACACCAGTCCCTGCATCTGTAAATAAGGACCCAAACCCATAAGGTTATCACCTGAAACGGTGACTGCAAAATAGACCGGCTTTTTCCATTTATTGGAATCGACAATATTAATAACCATCTGGTCCTGAACACGGAGGGCACGTTTTGTATCTCTGCCCGGAAGGGTAACAACAATACCGGCATTCGGCATTCGATAATTTACCGCACGCTCAAGAGGATTATACTGATGATTGAGTTTGTCTTCTATCTCTTTTATGGTATACGATATCGCAACCTTCGGCTCCAGCGTTTTAATCTGCTTTATGTACCATTTGGTATTAAGCAGGCTCAGGTTCACTACCCGCACATCACGCCGGATACCCGCAGCCTCCTGCAGAAACCACAGCGGGAAGGTGTCATTGTCACCATTGGTAAAAATTATCCCGTCCTTCTTGCAAGACATGAGCAGGTTATACGCATAGTCAAAGGGAACCCAATCTTTTGTCCTGTCATTTTCCTTATAATTTTGAGAAAACGGGAGGGCCGGTGATATGGCAAAGAGGACTGCAGCAATCGGTGCAAGCTGTGTCCGCAAAAACCTGTTTGCGCTTGTAAACAATGCATGAAGAATGCATCCGAAAGCAATGCCGATCCACATACCGTAAAACATAAATCCCCCGGTAAAAAAGTAATCACGGATACGAACCTCTCTGTGTTGAAGAGGCATATTTCCCTGTCTTCCACTTCTGACCCATGCTGAATAATCGCGCTTCATAGGCCTGGTGCCGTCGGCAAAATTCATATAGAAAACAAGTATTACCGAAGTTAATACAAATAAAAATATAAGTAAAATTGCCATATTACGGTTTCTCTTCCACAAATAGAGCCAGCCATATATCATTAAAAAGGTAGGTATGAGATACAGAAAGAGTCGAATCAATCCACCCGCGCTTCCCCAGTTCTCAAATACGGTGTTGTTACGGTCAATACCAACAGACCGCCCGAAATGAAAAAACTGTGTCAGGTGAAATCCACCATACCCCATATGGCCGTCAATACCATACTGGGTAGTCCGCTTTGCCAGGGGCCAAAACATACGGATTATCATTGATTCAGAGCCGTACTGTTTGCGCTCAAGAAAATATCTGAAAGCATTCCAATTTACCTTACCTGTTTCATCATCAATTTTTATTACCGGATGGTTCTCGTCTATTGTAGGCTGGATTGCAGAACGAATTGGAATGTATACATGCACGGAATAACCCATTAATGCAAAAAATGCAATCCAGAAATAAAGCCTCCATTTCTTTATCGCGCTCTTTTCGATAAATGACATGACAAATGTTCCAATCACTGTAATCGGCCCCAGCCACAGAAACAGTGACACATGGTATATGACCGCCAGCATAGCAAGGGTTACAACCCAGAAACGCCAGTCTTTTCCCTTATTTTCATCGGAAATAATAACAAAAAGGCCGACCGGGATCAATGCAAACATGGACATCATGTGAATGGATATTCCCAAAAAAGCAATATATGTTATAAGGATCAAAATACGGTCGCGGTCCGGATTTTTGCTCTGATACCACACAATCGAAAGCCATGTGCAGAGCACCACCACGAGCATTGAGGGAACATAAACCGAAGCCTCAACAGAGCTGAACCAGAAGGTATAGCCAAAGGCGACGTACAAGGCGCCCACCACTCCGGAAATATAAACGGTAATTCGCTTCCATGTTGTATCAGGAATCCCCATCCATGAGATCATTGCCCGTACAATAATTAAATAGATCAACATTGATGCTAATGAAGCACTTAAAATGGATATCAAATTGATGCGGTAAGCTACCTGCTTGAAAAAGAAAAAGGTCATTGAAAAAACCCTGCCAATGAGAACATACAGCGGGTTTCCCGGCGGGTGCGGTACGCCCAGTGAATGTGAAGCGCCGATGTATTCACCGCAGTCCCAGAATGCCACTGTTGGGGCAACCGTAGTAATGTAAGTGGCAAAGGTAAATAAGAGAACTCCCCATGCAAATATCCTGTTATATTTATTATGCGTCTGTTCCATTCCCTTTTGTAATCCTTTCGTTACTCTACTTTTTGCATTC
>JAUXBV010000003.1 GCA_030619215.1 Fibrobacterota bacterium
ACAAACACCTTTTTGCACGAGCGATGGTGCAAAGGGTTCGCGGATAGTGTTGCATCCAGGCATGTATATATTCCCCTTTACTACCTGCGGTGCAGGGAAGGTAAGTTTTTTGGAAAGCTCGGCAGAGAGCAGTAAGCCGGGAATTAATAATAAAGGGAGAAGTTTTTTGAACATATAACCTCCAGGTTAAGACATTATAAATTTTCTTTAGTTATCATTAGTTATTATATGTTTCTATATATTAATATAATACAAAAATTTTAAGCCATTATCAACTTATTGTATGTGCATTTGTAATAGAACATTTTAATAAGTGATTGTGAATAGCAAAAGAACATTGAACGATGAAGGTGCTCCCCTAATATTTTCAATATACCTTAAATATAGCAAATAATAAAAGATTTTGTTTACTAAATTTATTATAATAATTTCTCATTTAGTGCAAGTATATGAGCAAAACTATTTTATACATCAGGTTATAATTCTAAAAAAACAAATTTCACATAAAATTTAAGGGAAGGGATAAATAATGATTAAAAAATTCTTTCTTGTTTTTACTGTTTCCGGATTCATAATGGTTTGCTGGGCAGGCCTGCTTGTTAATTTAGAGACAAAAAACCTTAAGGAAAAAAAACCGCTACAGACCTTGAAAATGTATATATCCGGGAAAAAGATCAATATGGATATCATATCAGAGGAGCATAAAGGAACTACAATATTTCGGGGTGATAAGGAGCTGTTTTGGGCTATTGACCATGAGAAAAAGGAATATACTGAGATAACCAAGGAGATGATGGAGCAGATGGGCCAATCCATGGGTGATGCTTTTAAGCAGATGGAGGAGCAAATGGCCAATATGCCTCCGGAGCAGAGAGCAATGATGGAACAGATGATGAAAGGGCAGATGCAGATGATGTCTCAGGCTGCATCGGAACCCACCACCCTGAAGAAAACAGGGGAGAAGAAGAAGATCAGCGGATACTCCTGTACAAAATACGAAGTATTACGCGGTACGGAAAAAGTGCGTGAGATGTGGATGACGGATTGGAATAATATAAAAGACGGAAAAGAGGCTCTTGAAGCATTTGAAGCTATGAGCCGGTTTTTCAAAAGCCTGATTGAAACATGCAAGGACACTCCCTTTGCCCAGATGCTGGATAATCCCTATTCCAAGGCTAATAAGTTGAACGGTTTTCCAGTGTTGACAGTAGAGATAGACGGCGGGGTAGCTACCTATGAGACAATTTTTAAGAATATTCAGAAAAAGAGCATTCCGAAAGATAAGTTTAACCCTCCCAAGGGGTATAAATTAAACAAGCAGAATATGAAAGAAGAATAGGTTTAATACTAGTTTATTTAAAGTGTTTAATTTTTTTTAAAGGGGAAGCTTCTGCTACCCCTCCCATATTCCGATTTTAAATCGGGATCACTTTTATTATAAACATACCATACCCCAATCTTATCATTGTCCCAGATACTCATTCCCGACCTTACGCGCCCGCTGCGGTTTGTCAAGGTTGATACCAAGTGCAAGGCCTATTTCAACGAGCAGGTTCCATCCGGCGCAGAGGTATATATATGGGCTCAGGTCACCGGCATCCTGTACCTTTACTGTAGTAAAGGGCGTTTCTCGGTTGGCAATGGCGACTACTTTAAGCCCGACCCCGTCAACCAGTACTTCTTTGAATTTTTCGATTTCCTCTTCAATAGGGTCAACAACAAAAACAATATCGTTCTTGTCCATAACCTCCTCAATGCCGTGAACCGCATAGGTGCCTTCGAGGAAATCGGATTTTTTCCGGGTTATCTCATTGGTTTTAAGGGTAAGCTCCTCTGCTACACCGTCATTATACCCGGCAAAGAAAATGGTTTTAGCATTAACCGCTGCCTTGATAATGTCCGGGTCAATTGACATGGTGAGCGCGTTTTCAACCATGCCTGACAGCTCGGTATATGAAACCGGTATCTCCCTGTTAGTGATATGCCTGAGAATTGACTCATAAAATAGCGCTTGTTCAATAACGCTTTTTGTCGCAGCAACAGCCTGTTCCCAGCCGCAGGTTAGGACAAAGGTCTCCCTGCACGCCTCCTCAAGGATTGTCCCTTTATTTGCTGATAATGCATAGCGGTGCTCATTGCCTATCTCCGCGAGTTTCTTTGCAAGCAGTACAACCTCTTTGGTACGTCCCGAGTTGGATGCGCAAAAAACGGCAAAGTCAGAGAGATCGTATTGCGCAGACTGGCGTGAGCCATCGGTTGCGACATTAAGGTCCAATCCCCAGGTCAGTGTTTTACGTATGGCATTCTTTGCAGGAAAGATTCTGCTTGAGCCTTCACCCGTGAGCAGGAGGCTGCCAACCGATTGAATTTCGTTAGCTACATTGCCGGTCTGGTTCCGGTCAAAATTTTTAACCACATCAATAGTATCCATCATTTCACGTACCAGTGCATATTGCGAGTATTTCTCATCAGTAAGATTCATCAATAGTCTCCTTTTTATGTTCGGTTATGGTTAAGGTTACGATATCCGTTTCGTTATTTCGTTATAGGGATATGTCTTTCGTCCTTTCTTTCACGTTACCGTTACCGATTAACGAAACGGGCTTCGTCACCATTACCGTAGCTTTATATATTATTTTCTCTTTTTAATCTCCTCGACTGTTTTCTTAAATTCTTCCGTTTCACTCCGTACCTGTTTAACAAAACTGTTATCTTCCACAGTTCCTATTGCAGCAGTCATCTCTTCCATATTTCTATATGTTGCCTGCCTGAACGGATTTTCATAATCCTTTTTCCTGCTGTTATATACCTCGTCGCGGATAAATTCCTGAATGGTAACAGCCCTGTCAAGCGCAGAAATCCACTGCTCAACTTTTGGACTGCCGGTACCAATCAGCTCACAGAAGGTTGCGAACGCATGCTTCTGCTTCCGGAGAGTATATTTTTCCCAGAGCGTATCGTACCTCTCATGAATCTTTTCCCATGTATCAAGATCACCCGAGCCGATATCCGACCGCAGCTGATCCGCATCCTTTGCAGGGACAAGCTGGCCTCCGAGGTTTACCCAGTCACGCTCACGTTCACCTTTTAATGCCTCGCACATAGATGCAAAGGTAGCGTCCCGGTTTACACACATATAATCCAGAAGGTTTTTTATAGCATAATAGTAGAGCATGTCTTCATAAGCATGGTATCCTTCATAGGATTTGATAATGATAGCCTTGCGTTTTGACTTTTCCATTTTATCACCAAGCACCTCCAGTGAAGCTGCCTGTTCCCGGTCTCCGTTTAAAAGTTCACGCCCGATTTTAGAAAGCTCCTCATCGCTCCTACCGTCAGATGAGTCACCTTTACTGAGCAGGCCTGCTTTGGCAGTCCATATTTCCAGCAGGCCGCGGGCATGTATTATCTCCTCAACCGTATCAGGCGCCAGAGAATCGAATTCAATGTTCTGAATCTTATCCTTTCGCGCATCGCGTTTCTTGAATTTCCATGAATTTCTTGCAAGTGCATACATGTTGTAAAGCCACCAGAAGGCCGGTAACAATTCAAGCCGGTTTTTGCCCGCGTTGTTATTGAGAAGGGAGAAGGGCAACTGAATATCCAGCTCTGCGGGATAGTCTGCCTTGGAGAGCAGCACAAAAGAGGCAAAGCGGCAGGAGTGCTTGACACTGGTGCACAATCCGGGCCAGAACCCTCTGCCTGCCTGAATCTCATTGTCATTTGCCCTGCTGTTGTGATTTGATCCTATCGTTGCGCCTGCTGCTATGTTGCTCTGGCCCATTACCAGGGATGCAATTAAAAAGGAGTTATTATGGTGCTGCTCATGAGCCGGGAATATAAGGTTGTTAAGCACTTCACAGCATGAGATTGTTGAATTGTCACCGAGAAATGAATTTATCAGCCTAGCGCCGTATTTCAGGTTTGAGTTGCTTCCCAGGATAAACCGGACAGCTTTACAGCCGTAAAAAATATGGCAGCCGTTGCCCATTATACCGTTTACAAGCTCCACACCCTCTCCGATCTGCGCCGACTCGTCCTCGGTTGAGTTGATCGTCAGGTTTTTAAGCTTGTTTGCACCCTTAATATAAGCGTGAGAGCCTATCTTGACATCTTTGAGAATGCGCGAATTTTTTATTACACACTGCTCTCCAACCGTTCCATAATAACCGCGGTGAGAGTCAAAGCCGTTCTGTGTAATCTCAATAAGCTTTTCCTGCAGCTTCGCATCATCACGATACTTTGCCCAGATATAAGCGTCTGCAGGTATTATCCCGTCAAAAGGGAGGATGCCTCTGCAACCGGTTTCATTCATAAGGTCAAGCCATACACGGACATCTACAGATTCACCGTCTTTAAGAATGCCGTTGCCGAATTTGGAATGGTTGGTTGTATGCATCTCGTCAATGTTCGCCAGGATGCAGCGGTTTTCAATAATGTAGTGTGCCAGGTAGCGGACGTCATGGATCGCAACATCATTGCCTATATCGCAGGAAACAATTCTGCTGTTCGTGATACCCACAGGCATCTGCAGATCATGATGCTCAAGTGTTACATTCCGTATCTCCCCAATGCGAACCAGGCCGAAGAATTCAGTGTTCCTTATCAGGTCAGGATTAAACTCATAGGTGACTAAAATGTCATTCCAGTTATCAGAGGCATTGTTGTTTCTAACAAGACGCTCGATCTCATCCGAGCGCAGATGGCGCCAGCGCTCTTTCGGCCAGGCAACCTGTGAGTTACGGAGATAGTATTCATCTTTATCGTCAGGAAGGTACTCTTTTGGAATAAAATCCTTTCCGATACTTCCTCTTGGTTTAATTGTGACATTGTCCATAAATATCTGCTCCTCCGGTTAACTTGTTAACTTGTCACAGATTGTGTAACTGATTCCAATTATAGCTTAAGTAAAATACCCAAAAATAATTGGCGATGAAAGTTTTTTCTTAAACATACGTAATGATAATAAAGGTTATTTAATTAATGGTTGATTACGTTTGAACTTTGTTGTTCTTAATTTTATTTTTTATTTGCATATTATTTAGTTCGAAAATAGAATAAAAACAATTGTATTTTTATTTGGTTATAGCTTATAATTAAAGATATATAAAAAAGATAAAATTCGGGATTGTAGTCATACATAACGGGAAGACAATATGGGTGAAAGGATAATCGACGAACGAGAATTCAAACGCGAGGATTCTCTTAACATTGTTGATTATGTTATGCTGGGTGAAGATGGCGAGCCGGAAAGCAGCGGCATGGGGCGGACATTAAATGTAGGCGAGCGGGGGCTCCTCTTAGAGACCTATTCTCCTCTTAAGGAACAGCAGATACTCCTGGTAACACTTGGGCTGAAAGATGATATGATTGAACTAAAAGGTAGAATTACTTATGTAGGATCTTTTGAAGAGAATACATATCGCTCCGGTATTGAGTTCATGGAGATTGATGATGATGGCAAGCGTGTGCTTCATAAGTTTCTTAAAGCCTTGGTGTTTAAAAATCCCGATTCCGATAAGGGAAAAGACACTTAGCCTGATTTGTCCCGGTTTTATATGGTTGCATTATAATTCAATTAATAATATATTAAAAATGTAATTTATTTATAGAAAAGTAGAATCAACCTATTCCTCATTAAAAAAAAGTATAACTATGTTACTTTACTATGTCATTTCCGGTGTTACCCTGTTCGGTATATTTATATTATTCCTCGTTGTAAGTAAATCCATGAACGGTATTATTAACCAGCTTCTTAAGCTCGAGTATATGTTTCAGAAAGAGTTTGAGTTCAGAAAAGAGGAGAAAGAAATTAAGCGTATGATTCAGGCAAAACTTGCTGAACGGAGAGAAGGTTTTGAGGAGGAAGAGGAAGAATAGTTATCCTGCTTTAGTTTGACATCTCCTGGTTTTAATGAATCCAGCAATCTATACTTTTGCAATTACCTCTAAGGTCAATTTCCTTATTTCTTTAATATCAGCGGAATTGTGAGTTTTAATATCGCCTCCCGCATATTAATTTATAACTGTAGACTGATTAATAAATACAAATAAATTTATGAGGCCGGTACAGTGAACTCTGAAGCTGAATCAAATAATCAAAAGCGTGGAAAGATAATCGTATTTTCAGCAGCATCCGGCGTTGGGAAAACCACGATTCTTGACCACCTCAGAAGTGTGATGCCCCGCCTTATCTATTCTGTTTCCGCAACGACAAGGAAGCCGCGTTCTCACGAAAAGGACGGCATCCATTACTTTTTTATGAGCGTTGATGAATTCAGGAAAAAGATAGAAGCTGGTGAATTTGCCGAATGGGCGGAAGTGCACGGTAATTATTATGGAACACCAAAGAGTTTTATAAACCGGGCAGTAGAGTCGGGCAGGCATATAGTCATGGATATAGACGTTTATGGGAAGGTTACTTTCGATCAGGCATATCCGGAGGCTATTGGCATTTTCATTGAACCTCCGTCTACGGAAGAACTTGAGAAAAGGCTTCGCAGAAGGGGAACCGATTCGGAAGAGACCATAAAGCTGAGGCTGAGCAATGCTGCGAAAGAGACGGCATTTGCAGAGAATAATGGCAAGTATGAACACACAATTGTCAATGATGACCTGGATAGGACAAAACACGAGGTAATTGATCTGGTTAACAAGCTAATAAATAAATAAATTATTATATGGTACACCTAACTGAAAATACGTTATACTCTTTCCCTCTCAACTCGGACACTATTACCATCGGGCGTGAACCGGAATGTGATGTGGTTCTTCGTGCACTTGGCGTATCGAGACGCCATGCTGAGATTAAACTTCTGCCTGAAGGTCCCGCAATTTGCGATTTGGAGAGTTCTTTCGGAATCAGGGTCAACCAGAAACCGGTAAAGGAGGAGATTCTCGCGCAGGATGACACATTGACAATCGGCGTTGTGGAGTTTGCTGTCAACGTTGAGAAAAACACGCTTTTTCTGCAGAGAAAGATTGAGCAGATTGTACCGAAAAGTGTAGCTGAAATAGAAGATACAGGTACGATTACCATAGGGAGGGATTCAAGCAACAGTGTCTGCCTTTCACATCCGCTTGTTTCGCGGCATCACTGTACGGTAAGTAAGGGTGAAGACGGGCGCTATTCCATTGTTGACCACGGCAGCACCAATGGATCATTTGTCAATGGCCGGCATGTTCAGCAATCGGTTCTGGAGGACGGTGATATTGTCCAGATCGGCCCGTTCCGCTTCATGCTTGATGAAGGAAAATTTATACAGGCGGATGATTCAAGGCGGATAAAACTCGAAGCGCATGGAATTACGGTACGAAGACATGGTAAGACTCTCCTTGACCGGATTTCGCTTTCAATACAGCCGGGTGAATTTGTTGCAATTCTGGGGCCGTCCGGGGCCGGAAAAACCACTCTCGCAAGAGTACTCACCGGCCAGCTCACTGCCGACAGTGGCACCGTATACTATAACGGCTTCCCATTAAGCAAGTTTGCCGCAGCGTTCAGCTCTGCAGTGGGGTTTGTATCGCAGCACAACCTCTTACGGCCCGAGCTTACCGTGAGGGAAACTTTTAAGGAGCAGGTCCTTCTCAAGCTCCCCAAGGACAGTCTGGAGGCTGAAAGGGTTGCACGGATAAAAGAGGTCATGGACATGCTGGAAATTACCGGCCTCGCAAAAAGCCGGGTTGGCAACCTTTCGGGAGGGGAGGCAAAACGGGTTCACCTGGGTATAGAACTCCTGTCGTCACCGACCGTTATTTTTCTGGATGAACCCCTTGCAGGGCTTGATCCAGGGCTAATACGAAAATTCATGGAGCTTTTTAAAAAGTTATGCGAAAAGGGATATACACTGTTACTGACAACACACACCCTTGAACAGATTGATTTGTGCGACAGATTGTTTTTTATCAGCAACGGAAAACTGGTTTATCAGGGGCAACCGGAAAACACTGTCGAAGCGATGAATGTTGCTTCTATCGCAGAGGCGTATGAAAAGGTCCGATCATGTGACGAGATAGTTCCTCAAGTCGCCGAAGAGGAGGGAGCTTTTAATGATGATGAGGAAAAGATTCGCGGTTTAAAAGCACAGAAACACCCTTTCAGAAGGCCGCAGTCAGCGGGTTTTCTCAGCCAGTTTACAATGCTTACACTCAGATATACAAAAGTACTCTTTCGGGATATAACCAATTTAATGCTTATTGTTTTACAGGCGCCCCTTATTGCAATTCTTCTGGCGCTTGTGTTTCACAGTGACTCGAGGTTCCTGTCCCTTTCGTTCTATTTCTGTGTCACCATATCGGCAATATGGATAGGGGGTGTGAATTCCGTACGTGAAATCGCCCGTGAAAAGGAGCTTTTCGAGAGAGAATACCGGGCCGGATTGTCTACTGTTGCGTATGTCGCTTCAAAGTGCCTGGTCTTTTCGCTCCTAGGCTTTTCCCAGGCACTGTTATTTACGCTCAGCCTGCACCTGCTTTTTGAAGCATATAGCTTCAATGCGGAAACCGTTATACTGTGTACGGTCACAACTATCTCCGGTACGGTACTCGGGCTCTTTATCAGCGCCTTTTCCGGTAATGTCAACAGGGCTGTCAGTCTCCTGCCGATAATATTTATTCCCCAGATATTTTTCTCGGGTATTCTCTATCCGTTTGACAGAATGCCTGATTTGGGCAGGATAATCTCGCATATAACTATTTCCCGGCCCGCATTTTCCATGTTTAAAAAGGTGTGCATCCTTGATCAATCCCTGATTAAACTGACTGAGTGGAAATCATTAATACTTTTAAACTTGATACTGGTAGTTTTAATCATGATAAGGATGCGGTGGCACCATTTTTTTACAAAATCCGGGAAGTGACCCTGATTATTCCTGATTTTTTAGATTAAAACAGATATTAACTTATAAGATATTATGTATTATTATAAGGTGGAAATAAGATGCTATATTGAATTAATAATAGTAATTTAAGCCTTAATGGAATTGTGGAATGATGGGAATATATTTTAAAAACCGGATTTGATAGAAACTTAGTCACGAAATCATAACATCTACCTTAATAATTTAATTAGAAATAATTAGACAGCAGAAGAGCCTTATGCAGGAAATGAAAAGCAGAACCGGATGGATGCCTGAGACTATCGGCAATTATGATATTACCGGACGCATTGGTAAAGGCGGCATGGGTGATATTTATAAAGCAGTCCAGAAATCTTTGGACAGAACCGTTGCATTAAAGGTTTTATCCCCACAGATGGGGAGAAGTGATGAATTCTCCAAGCGTTTTGAGATAGAGGCAAGAGCTATTTCAATGCTGCAGCATCAGAATATTGTGAGTATTTATGAGTTTGGAGAGGAAGACGGATTAAAATATTTTGCCATGCAGTATGTTGACGGCCAGGATCTTGGTCAGAAGTTACAGCAAAAAAAGCCGCTTGCAGTTTCAGAGATAATCGATTATTCAAAGCATATATGCAGGGCTCTGCTGTACGCACATGAAAAAAATATCATTCATCGTGACATAAAACCGCAGAATATACTTATTGATAAGAATAATATGTGCAGGCTTACCGATTTCGGTATTGCAAAGATTTTTGCGGAGACAAATATAACAATGACCGGAATGGCTGTCGGAACGCCGGAGTATATGTCTCCGGAACAGGCTGAAGGAGACGTACTTGACGTTCAGACAGATATCTACTCTCTGGGTATTGTTATTTATGAGATGCTGACAAAGAATCCTCCCTTTACAGGAAGAAATCCTGTAGCTATTGCTTATAAACAGGTTCATGAGCTTCCGGTGCCGCCTTCCGCTCTCAGAAAAGACACACCGAAGCGCCTGGAGCTTATTGTTCTGAAAGCGCTGAAGAAGAATCGCATGGAGCGCTATAAAGTAATCAAAGATATGCTTGACGACCTTGATACTGTTGATTTGGATGAGCAGACGGGAAAGCCCACTGTCTCGCTTGCCACCCATAAGAAGGATAGTAAAACAAGCATTGGTGATAGAGACATGCGTATTACGGACAGGCGCAGTGGAGGCAGAAGAAAAGCTGAATCCTACATGGCCCGCTTTAATGCCAGAAAGCAATACTGGAAGAAAGTATGGGAGACACAGGGAATTTCTCTGGTTCTTATACTGGTACTGGCAATTTTGCTTATAATACACATGCTGGGGCAGCATTGAGCTATATGTGAGAATTCATTATGGATACACGGAAAAAGGGAGCCACTGGAGAAGACCAGGCGGTTGACTATCTTCTGAGCAACGGCTATACTATAATCACTCGAAATTACCAGTCAAGAAAAGGTGAAATTGACTGTATTGCCGAATCCCCGGACGGTACGCTGGTATTTATCGAAGTAAAAGCGGGACAGGGCACGTCAAGCGGCCATCCATTTTACTGGATCAATAAGAGTAAACAGAAAAAAATTGTTTCAATGGCTAAATTATATTTCTATGAGCACGGGATCTTGAGTAAGCCGTGCCGGTTCGATGCCATCGCTATTGTGAAAGGTAAAATAGAACATTTAAAGAATGCATTTTTAGCATAACTAAACCAGCCCCCGTATGTGTACCTCTCAATCGTAAAATTATCTTTTGTAATTATTTGCCGTTTTCGCAATTATTAGTTGCCTTTACAGGTATATATTGTAACAATTATAAAAATGAAACAAATATATTCAGCTTTTAAAAAATCAATTTTTATAATAATTATTTGTATTATTAACCTGGGTGCACAGCCCTGGAACAGGGAGGTAATTACAGGAGGCGCTTCCTATATAAGTAAATTGACCTTTGATAATTCAGTGGTATATGCCGCTACCTGGGGGAGTGGTGTCTACTATTCAAGAGACAAAGGCGCTTCATGGAAACCGATGAATAGGGGCCTGGCTAATCAATATGTTTACACGCTGATTGCAGTCGGAAAATCGTTACTGGCAGGAACAGAAGGCGGAGGCGTCTATAAGTGCAATAAGAGAAAAATGGTGTGGAGGCCGTCAAATCGGGGATTGGGAGGCAACGTTGTATTTTCACTTGTTGAGAAAGACGGTGTTTTACTGGCTGCAACATGGCAGGAGGGGCTGTTCAGGTCGCTTGATGGTGGGAATTCCTGGAAGAGGTCTTCGGAAGGGTTGGGCAACAGTGTTATTTATACCGTCACTGCCGGTAAGAATATTTTTTATGCCGGGGCATCAAAGAATGGGGCATATATTTCAAAGGATGAAGGAGCTGTGTGGGAAAATATCGGGCTTGCTGGAATGTCAATTCTTTGCATCCATAATTTGGATTCGGTGGTATTGTTCGGTACATGGAAGCATGGGATTTTCAGGTTAAAAAAAGACGCCAACGAATGGGAGAAAATTGAGGGTGCTTTCGGGGAGTCTGTCAAGTCAGCGGCATACAGGGAGGGCGAAGGTTCTCTCTATTGCGCAAAGAGAATGATGGGGATTTATAAATCCGGGGATTATGGGGAAACATGGAGCAATATAGGCCTTGCAGGCCAGGATGTATTTTCGATTGTAGCTTTACATGATCGAATCATTACCGGAACATGGGGGAATGGAGTCTTTACTCTCAGGGATGGCAGTACTGAATGGATTAATACCTACAAGGCGCTTAATGGTAGAAAGACTTATTACAGCGAACAAAAGGCGGAGAATGTACAGGTTGGGTCAAATAATAAGCAGCCGGCAGTAGACAAGCCTTCTTTAACAGGTACCCGGCAGGACATTAACGGATTAAGCAAAAGTCACATAACCCTGGTTAAGACATGTTACAGTGGAAGGCTTGTAGTATGCTATAAGATAAAAAATAGTGGAAAGGTTTCGCTTAGCCTCTATGACCATCGGGGAAGGGTAAAAAAGGAAAAGATGCAGATTGTACAGGGAAAGAAAATTCAGGAGACTTCGTTTTGCAAAGAAGCATTAAAGAGCGGTATTTATTTTATCTCGCTTCGCACATCGATTGACAGGGAAGTAGTTGCCGTAGTGCACCTTAAATAATTTAAGAATCAGTATTATTACCTTACTTATTCACCAATTGTTGCAGCTCCTCGTTATTGTAAGCGACTTTGACCCTTTTGTCAATTCCTGCTAATGTCAATACAGCTTTGATCTCTTCTCTCGGGTTGAATAGAATAAGCTCTTTATTTACTGTTTTTAACCTGCGTGAAATACCTAAAAAGATGCCTAGGCCATGGGAGCTTGTGAACGTAAGCCTGGTTAAATCTATTATTGCATAACTGCTTTTTATTAGGAGATTATTAAAATGGTTTCTTAATTGCTGATAATCATTAAGCGTGCACAGCTTACCGATTAATGAGACGCCTGACACGCTGTCATTTTTTTTAAAGGGACTTATTTCCATGTTATACTGAAGCATAACATTGTGTAGAAGCAGAAGGCTATTACCATATCCTTCTGCTTAACACACTGTTAGCTTTCCTGCTTTTGAAGTTTACCGATCATCACCCTGTTGCCCCTCTCGTTAAACATTATCTCATCCATGTATTTATTTACAATGAATAATCCTTTGCCATAGTCCTTATCAATATTTTTTTCGAGCATCGGGTCAGGGAGTTTATTATAATTGAAGCCTTTTCCTTCGTCGATAACGCTTATGTAAAATTTATCCAGCGTTATTTTATACAACACAAACACTTTTTTATCCAGGTTATACTTATTCCCATGCTGGATTGCATTTGAAAGGATCTCGTGAATCGACTGATGCGCCTGAAATATTTCCTTATTCGAGTAGCCTTTTTGGTCAAGTTTTTTAAGTATTATGGAACAGATATTTTCTATTTCATCGTGAGAGTGTAATATGAGCATCTCCGGCTGGTTTTCTTTGGTAAAACCTGACATTTTAAGGATTTTATCGGGGCACCCTATTTGGATACACAGGACAGTAAAATCGTCGCGGAGGGGCCGGCCGTTACGAAATTTTTTATTATCGGCAGTAATTTTTTTTATAAACGTGTCCAGGGTATATTTGCCATATTTGGCAACTATCTCAGACAGGCGCTGAGCACCGTATAGCTCGCTTTTCTTGTTTGCTGCTTCGGTGAGGCCATCCGTATATAATACCAGCTTATCTCCCCATTCCAGAGAGAGCCGGCTGTCATGATAGGTTGCGATGCCTGACAAGGCTGTGTGGCCGATAAAGATGCTGTTTCCCTGAATGAATGATATCGTACCTGTTTTGTTATGGTAAATAAGCGGGTGTACATGCCCAGCCTGTGAATAGACCATGGTATTGTCTGAATGGTCGATTATACCGAGGAATGCAGTCAGGTAACGGTCTGTTTTCAGGAGGTTACACATGTCATTGTTAACAGAAGTGAATATTTCGGAAGGTCTCTGCCCGCTTTTTATGTAATGCATAAAGAGCATTTTTGCCATAATACATATAAGAGCGGAGGGGACGCCATGGCCTGATACATCAAAAATAAGGATAGCGGTTTTATTATCATCCATGGTGATAATATCATACATATCACCGCCGATTTTTCCGGCCGGAGTGTATATGCCCGCTACATCCAGGTTCGTAAGATCAGGAATCGTCTTTTTAATCAGTCCGGATTGTATACTCTTTGCTATTTCAAGTTCATTGTTTAATGAGCTACAGGTTTTTTTTAGTTCCTGGCGAGTATTTCTAAGGTCTTTTTCTTTACTATCGATAAGCTCGTTAAGCCGCTTATTATATTCTTCATTTTTTTTACGTTCCTTTTTTTCTTTCTCATAGAGGTTTTTATATTTGTTTCTGATATTTTTTTTCTGCTTTGTATCAGAAAAGATGAGAATAATAGAATCCGACCCTGGAGCTAAGAGATTTGTCGATATAATGCTTACAGAAAGAGAAAGCTCAACTCCCTTATAATTACGTGCTTTTATCTTACGGTTCTTTATACTTTTCTGTTGTGTAAGTATTATATCAACCAGGTTTTTCCTGTTTTTGAAAAGGTCTGTATTTATACATTTATTAAGAGCTATGCCTTTATTTACATCTTTTTCAGAAATATCAACCATGGAGAGAAAGTCTGAATTGGCAAATAAAACCTGAAGACTCCTGTTAACAATACAGGCTGGGGATAGTAGAGAATTAAAGAAGGTTTTTATTACCTTGTTCATACGTAATCAGCACCAAATGGGTATAAAAGAGAGAGGTCTGTTATTGGCCAAACAGCACAAAATGTCTCATTATAATTTTACTATGAAACCTTTGCAATAACAAGTGTTATGTCGTCACTAAGGGGTTTGTTTTTACGGAAAGTATTTATGTCGTCAACAATGCTTTTGCAGATTTCCTTTGCCGGTAATGAGGAAACTTCCCGTATCTTACGGAGAAAGCGTGTATTACCGTATTCCTCTTGTGAAGTATTAAGGCATTTGATGACGCCAAGTGTATACCAGACAATAACATCTCCCTGGTCCAGGTCCAGGTATTGCTGCTCGAACTTTGCATCCGCGGCATTACCCAAACTGGGTCCGCTTGATGCAAGAGCCTGGGGGAGCCCTCCCTTTTTTTTGATAAAAACAGGAATTTCATGACCGGCATTAGCAAAGTATATTTTCTTTTTGGAAAGATCAAGAGTGGTAGCAAAGAATGTCATAGGCTGTTTTCCATACGAGCTCTGAAAGAGGATTTGGTTTAGGAGGGTAAGAAGATAGGACGGTTCAAGGGTAATTGGAATTTCTTTTTTATCCTGGTTCCCGACCTGGGTTTTATAGATTATTTTCGACAATTTTTCATACCGCTTTCTCAGGATTCCCATTGTCTGAATAAAGCTGTGAGCCGTAGCAGTTGTGAGAGCTGCAGGCACTCCCTTTCCGGCAGCGTCACCGACAAATATTGACAAACGGTTGTTTCCCATGTCCTCAATAAAACCGTGCCAGTTACCATGCGTTTCGCCCGCCGGTTTATAAAAACTGGAAACTTCCACACCTTTCATTTTAAAGGGCTTGTGTGGCAGCAGGACATTTTTAACAAGCTCGGCTATATAGGTTTCCACCTCTTCTTTCTTGTCGAGATTTTCCAGTAACTCCACATAGGAGAGTGACAAAGCAGTAGAAAGAGAGATTAAATCCAGGTATTCCATATCGGATTTAGTATATTCCTTCCCGTTTTTTTTACCGATAAGAAACAGGATGCCTTTTGATTTTTTCCCGTGTACTAATGGAGAAATGAGGATTTCATCTGCGGGATATTGAAGTTTTTTACTCAGTTCGCTGAATGACTCTGATAACTCATCTACAATATATTTTCGCGTAATTGGCTTCTGAAATGTTTTACTGAATATATCATTCGGGAGAATGATATCCTTCCCAATTATTGATTTATCGGATTTAAAACCGGAATAGTTTTTAATGATAAGGTTATTGTCTTCAAAGAGGCTTAATATGCATTTGTCAGGACCGATTATGTCATTAATTATATCCAGTGTTTGAGTTGTTAAAGACACAAAGCCCTTTTTGGCGTCCTGAAGGTGAACAGTGTTATGAAGGGAAAGAAGCTGTTTCTTCTGCGAAAGCAGCGAGCTGTTCATCCTGTTGAATAGCTTTATCAAGGTCCCGATTTCATTTCCGCCCTTGACATTCATTCGATTGTTAAAGTTTCCGGACGAAGTTATATCGATCCCTTCCTTTAATTTATTGACGGGCCTTGTTATTAAGAAATGAACCGCTAATATAGAAATAATAATGCTGATAACCAATACAATACCTGAAATTATTAAGGTAGTCAGTAATAATTCTTCTCCTTTGTGACGGATAGATTCGTTTGACATGACAATGCGGACGCTTCCGATTCTCTTATCAGCAATGGATAGAGGAGCCGAATATTCAAATAAACTGTCATTCTCATATTTAAAACCCGTTATCATCATTTTACGTGACTGCAGAGCTGATTTGCAAAGACTGCTTTTACAGACCCTACCTACCATAGCAGGATTATTATGCGCGATAATGTTGCTGTTTATGTCAATTACCATTGTATATTCAACATCTTTTTCATTAAGAGCAAGGGAATTACAGTAGGAGAGTAACTTGGGCCTGTTGTTTGAGAGAATGGCATCCTCGCCAGCAGATACAAGGCCTCGTAATAATAATTTTCCGCGTATATCCCTTTCTTCGGAAAGGTATTGCTTTTCGTGTCTTAATGTGAAAAAAGAGATAGCAACTGTTATTGAACAGATAAATAATGCAACAAGTAAAGGTAGCAGGATTTTTAAGCTTATTTTCATTTGTTTAAGGCTGTTAGATTTTACACAGTTTGATTCTATATTAATAAAATAAATATCGTTTATATTACCAGCGAACTAAAAAAACTTTACAAGAAAAATTAATTTTGCGACAATTGTGGAAACATGCGTGTTGCCTGGATTATACATTTTAAAATAATCATTAGCTGGGAGAGAAATGCGAGTATGTGTGTAAGTGTGTATGCATTTAATATTTGAAGAGATTTTGGGCTTCTTTGAAATAATACAATAAAATCTCAAACCTGCCCTCGACTGTCCTCGTGAAGCTTGTCCTCGACCTGATCGGGGACGAGGATCGGAGGTTCCAAGCAACAAAACTTATCCCGCTTAAGCAGGATTACAAATAAATTCCAATTTTCAATATTTAAAATCCAAAATCAGAAATCTGCAATCTAAAATCAAACGGGCTTATATCCGGAACAATTAAGCCCTCTTCTTTTCACTGGTCAATAACGTCACAACAACAGCGAAGGTTAACGAAACCCAGAACGTAACAAATGTTGCCCCGATTGTCTTATCCAGCCCCGGCCACATCCAGATCAGGGTAGTAATAAAACCCGATACCAGAGATGCGATAACGCCCTTTGCGTTGAATCTTTTCCAGAAGAATGAGAGGATAACAGCAGGGGAGAAGGAGCAGCCGATACCTGCCCAGGCAAAGTGGACAAGGGTATAGATAAGGCTTTTAGAGGAAAACGCGATTATAAGTGCGATAAGGCCGACGACCAGTATTGTTATTCTCGAGATTAAAATGAGTTTTTTATCATCGATCTTTTTGTTCAGAGCTTTATGGATGATGTCTTCGCTTATGGATGACGTTACAATGAGGAGCTGTGAGTCTGCGGTTGACATCATGGCAGCGACCGCGCCTGCAAGGAGGATACCGGCAATCCAGGGCGGCATGAGTTTCAGCAGCATGAAGGGGAGTATCTGTTCGCAGTTGGGAACAGCGTCTTTCCCGTAAAGGGTGAGTGCGCAAAGGCCGATCAAAACGGCTCCGGTATAGGCAAGTATTGTCCAGATAATGGCAATCCATGCTCCCTGTTTGACCTGTTTGTCATCTTTCATGGCCATCCAGCGTGCGTCAAGCTGTGGCTGGCCCCCGAGATAGCCGAAAAACCACGAAAAGTTGTTGATAATAAGCAGGCCGATCGCAAATCCTGTTGCAGTGCCGGTGAACGAATCGCAGCCACCGCCTACGGTTGTGAGTGCCTGCCCAATGGAAAGGTTGTTTTGTGCAATAACGACAAGTGCTACGATAGGTGTTACCACTAATGTGACGATCATCAGGATAGCCTGAATAACATCTGTCCAGACAACAGAGAAGAATCCGCCTGCTATTGCATAGAGAATTACAATAATTGCTGAGATAATTATTCCCAGTTTTACATCTATGCCAAATGTGATATTCAATGTCTTGCCGCCGCCGCTGAACTGGGCCGCAACATAGAGAAGGAAAAAGAATATTATGATTATGGAGGCAAACCATCTGATAAACTTACTCTGGTCCGTATATTTTGCTGCCAGGTAGCCGGGCAGTGTCAGTGTATCGTATTTGTCACGCTCCCGTCTGAATCCCCGTGCCAGCCACAGCCATGATACAATGATACCGGACACACAGCCGATTGCGATCCAGATTGATGAAAGTCCCGATGCAAAAGCAAAACCGGTAAGGCCTAAAAGGCACCATGCGGATTCCCCGGTGGCGCGTTCTGAAAGTGCAAGTGCCCAGCCCGGAATTTTTTTGCCACCAAGATGGAAGTCAGCCTGGCTCATTTTCTTTCGTGCGAAGTAGAGACCTATTCCTAAAATAATCGCGAGATATAGAATGAATTCAACGGTGATAATGGTATTGCTCATGGGAAACCTCCGGATATCAAACAAATTACAAATTCCAAATAACAAATAAATCCCAAATTCTAATTTACAATAACACAAACAAAACCGGCAAGAAGGTTATTTTGATTTTTCTATGATTGAAGATAAAATCTTTTTCAATTCAATTGCTTCCTGTAATAATCTCTGTGCCTCATTTTTATTTGTAATTTGTTATTTGTGATTTGGAATTTTATCAAGCAGTGTATTAAACAAACCCATACAAACTTCCCGGCTTTTCCCATCCTTATCAAGCTCAGGATTCCAGGCTGACATTGAAGCTGCCAGTACCTGTCCTTTTTGAGCAAGGTGGTGAAAAACGTGTTTTAGCTCTTCAGCAGACGGGCCGCCCGGTGCAGGGTAGTTCATTGCAGGTGCATCGTCGGGATTGATAATATCCGTGTCGAAATGGATATATAACGGGCTGCCAAGCAGGGGGTGTTCGAGCAGGGTAGTTGCTTCTGCAAGGTGCACAATTGAGGAGTTGTTCAAAGCCTCCCGTTCGCCAGGGTCAAGGTCACGGCCGTCAGTTAAAATAATCCTGATCTCTGAGTAGGGTTTCAATCCAACAGCTTCCGGCATTGTCTGTTCGCCGCGTCTAACCATCATAGCCAGGGGCATGCCGCCAAGAAAATTGCTTGGTGTTGTTTCCCCGGTGTTAAAGTCACCGTGAGCGTCGAACCAGACGATAACAGGGGAGAGACCTGCGCGTTGTAAACCGGCCAGTACAGCGATTGCACTGCAACAATCACCTGATATACTTACCGGCCTGTCGCCTGCTGAGGCAGTTTCAGTTACAAAGTCAGCTAACGGTTGATGAATAGCTGAAATCCTGGTCTGGTGATCGCCTTCAGGTAATGCAGGTTTATTGACTTGCCAGTCAGGTTTGGCAATTGCTTCCAGTCCGGAGGTGTATTTATCCAGATAAAAGGGTGATAGTATGAATTTGTTCTGCATAGTTTTTTCCTTTTTATAAAATATTTAATTTAGATAA
>JAUXBV010000523.1 GCA_030619215.1 Fibrobacterota bacterium
ATCTTATATTAATGTAGCGAATATATTAAAACATTTATAAGTTTATTTATATTTCATCTATCCTATGAATAGTAACAATAAAAAAAAGCTGGAAAAAATTCTACGCGAAACAGATTGTCCAAAAGACTTTATCTGTTATAAAAGCGGGTTTAAGACGCTTTGTAAAGCTGAGGATATAGGACTGGAATCATTCTTAATATGCCTGGAAGAGAACCCACTCGATTGCACTTTCTCAATGCCTTTCGGAGATGCATATTTCTGCAAATGCCCTTCAAGAATTTTTATTGCAAAGAATATCAGGAAATAGAATTAAGCCTGCCTCAGGTAAAAACCCTACATACAGAATTTTCATTAGTATTACTTATAATACTTTTTTTTCTAAAATCTAAGATGCAGTTTTATATCCGAAATGCAAAGCGCCCTCCGAGATATATCATGAAAGGTGTCAATCGAATCCACTGCTCATTCATAAAACTATCCCAGTAAGGCTCGACATAATTCTTTAAGTTGGAAAAATTCATTATTCCCAAATAAAGATCATACCTGGCAAAATAACGATGTACAATGTTACGGCTATGGTATTGAAAATGTATATCAGGGCGAATATATATCTTCGACTGTTTCAGCTTGTTGTTATCAGCAATATCACGATAAGGAATACCGGGTGAGACAATCGAATTCAGAGACAGGTGCATCTGCCTTTCACCTAAATAAAATCGAAAGAATGATTTAACAGACCACGGGATATCCCATTCGTATTCTTTGCGCCGGTTATTAACCATTCGATATGATTTCCCAACTGTACCGGCCAGCTCTATATCGCAAATATCTATAAATTCAGATAGCAGCCTGCAGTTGACTCCACTGGTATAGAGAGGTGTTGCTAACGAATCATCCCAGACAGGTAAGCGAAAATCGTATGAAATGCACGGACAATGGTCCCGCAATCGAACATAAGGCTCCAATGATATTTTTGTAGTTTGTTTAAAGAAATGATGTTCCAAAAGAGATGTTGCCATATAGGTTTTGTTGGTTTTTTGTCTATATGATTTATCCGGCAGCCCCCGTATATCCGGATACGAGCTTACTATACCGGCACTAAAACCTATTGAACCGCCATTATGAGAAATTGAGCACCATAAACCGGGATCAAAAAAGAAGTTTTTATATTGCATGATAGTACCGATAAGCAGATCAGAGCCAACACTAAGCAGGTCATTCTTATACTGAATACCTAAATGGCTTTTAAGGTGTATTTCATCATCCCCTCTTGTTAAAAGCCGCGTTCCATATCCTGAGGCGCTATAATCCCGTGCATAAATCGCACCATGCCACCTTAGATATTCCAGCCGTTCTTTATAATCAAATAAAAAAGGGCCAAATGAAATTGATTGCGACTCAAGTAAAACAGTAGCATTTTCCCGCGTTACAACTTTAAGCGGGGAAGTTAATCCCATACTTTTACCTTCATAATAGCTCTGTGCCGAACCCCCGATAACTGCTCTGTGCACTGTTGAGCTGTTTTTGCCAGGCACCTCAAAGGCGACGCTACCAATTCCCCAAGGTATCAATTCATGTTTATCATAGTTGTAATACAAGCTTTTATACTTGTCGAAAGCCAGCCAGAAAAATGAGTTAATATTTAAATGGTTAAAATTACTTCGCCCTGTTAATGTCAGGTCTCCATAATATTTTGGTGGAGCAAGCCCGAATTCAGAGTATGTATAACCACCCTGCCAACTTTTTATGAAACCTTTATTAGCAAAAGTACATGCTATTTGATAAAAATCTTTTTTCTTGCGTAAAGGAGTGGAAAGGGAGAAATCCATGCGGCGGGTACTCATATTTGCCACAAGCTCAGGGCGTGTAAGCCACCTTTTCTTTGCCGGACGGTATATTCCCGGTTGCATGGATATAACGCATCCGGGTGCATTTGCATATCTCCCGCCGGTCCTGGAGGAAATTATTGAAACGTTTTCCAGTGTTGAAACCATTGTACCGCTTATATCAAGAGTTGGGTAGTTTGTAAAGTGTGACGGGGGAAACACCGGGATATCACTGACGAAATAGGTATTATCATAAATACCGCCGCCATGAATGATTATTGAAGAGCCTCTTTCTGGAATTTGATTTGCAGCGCTTCTTACAAATAGGATTTTGTTTATATCGTCCGTTAACCCGTATCGTAATTCCTCCTCAACTACATTTATTCGCTCGTGAGTGGATTTCTTGCCATAAACAGTTATCTCATAACCGGATTCCATTACCGCGTCTGTAAAAGCAGTAAGCTTATAAACAGACCTGGTGAATTCTCCCGGCTTTATTACCTCTTTCGCTATTAACATCTGGTGTGACAGAGGATTCACCCTTACCTTCAATGAACAAGCCGGCAGGAGGAAAAATTGAAAATACCCGAGGCTGTCAGTGCGTGTGATTAATTTCCCTTCAATATAATAGTGTCCTTTTACCAGTAAAATTAACCTGATATACCGCTCAAAGGAAATTGAAAGAGCAGTGTCGGAAGCGGTATCAATAAAATCGCATACAACAGGAAAGTTGCGAAAAGGCTTTTCAGTTTCCGCATCTATTACCCTGCCAATGAAGTTTGGGGAACATTCTATATTATGTAAAATATTCGAAAGATCAAATGTATATTGGAAACGAATGACAACCGGTATAGGCCTGTCTTCCTGCTTTGCCGGGCTGAATAAAAATTGAAAAGCTGACTGGCGGGCAATTGAATCGAGAGCCGGGTGAGCCCCCTGAATAACTTCTACCTCTTCAACTCTTCCTTTATCGTCAATATAAATATCAAGAAGAACTCTCCCCTCAATACCTTTCTTTAAAAGATCAGGCGGATAAGGGCATAGCCCGGAGCGAATCAGCTCAGGCTGCTGAGATAGGGGTATTTGCGCCAATGTATCATTATATATACCGATGCCGGAGTTAATTTGAGGGAGTGCATTTGACAACAAGAGTAATTGTAGTATAAGGGTGTTAATAATTAAACGTGAATATGAGGACATACCGTATGTTTTAGATGGTATACAGAGTTTTAGATAAAAGTATATAGTCTATGAATCAAGATAAATAATTCCGCCCCGATACAATGGGAAAAACTATAATTGTAATACGTATTTGCGTTGTATATATTTCTTTGACCAATTCAACTAAATACCTTCCTTTACACAAAATCAATTCCCCCCTTCGTTAAGCGGGTTGTCGCTAAATTGAGATGGGGCAAAGGGGTTTAGACATTTTAAAATTAAAGAATGAAATAAGAAAAATTAGTTAGTTATAAT
>JAUXBV010000005.1 GCA_030619215.1 Fibrobacterota bacterium
GAAGGAAGTTATGTTTACGGTGAGGTAGAAGACTATACAATTATTATCACCGAATAATTATATAAAGGAATAGTGGTTTTTGCCACTATTCCTTTCTTTGCCATAATTAATTATCCGGTAAAGAAAAAGGTGCAATTTACTAAGAAAGAATTATATTATTAAAACAGGAACATAATTACAAAAATAAAACGGATCGATCTCATGAAAAATAAATATAAACGCCAAATAAAAAACCGACATGTCTATTGTTTTGTTATTATTATTACTCTTCTTTTCACACACTCTCAAAGTCAGTACAACTGGGAATGGAGCAATCCCCTTCCTACCGGTAATTCGATAGCTTCGGTAGTATGGACAGGTGATAAAATAGTTGCAGCCGGGTATGCAGGAACTATTATGACCTCTGTAGATGGCAAAGAATGGACAATACAGGAATCAGGCACACGGGAGAATATCTATGATGTTGAATGGGCGGGAAATAGACTTATAGCAGTCGGTGAAAATGGGATTATCCTTCTTTCTGAGGATGGTGAAAACTGGAATGCGGAATATAACGGTGTTACGTCTGTAGCTTTAACTGATGTTGCGTGGACAGGGGAAAGGTATGTGGCTGTCGGTACTAATGGCACTATAATTACCTCTCCTGACGGGAAAAACTGGGTAAAACGTAACAGCAATTTTACAGGAAACATTTGGGGAATCTGCTGGACAGGAGAAAACCTGTTAACCTGCGGAGATAGTGGGGCTTATCTTTACTCAGTGAATGGAGAAAACTGGGAAAGGAAACAAGGTGGTTATAGTGGTCTCAGGTATGAAATAATCTGGGCAGATACTATGTATGTTGCTGTAGGATGGCATATATTACACAATACTGGTTCTATCTCAATATCAACTGATGGTGATAAATGGAACGGAGCTATCGGCGGTGTACCTGGAAACCATCAAATAAAGGCCATAGCCTGGAGCGGCACAAAATTCATAGCAGCGGGAAAAGATTCACTATTGATCTCTACTGATGGACAAAACTGGACAAGTTTGGGAAGTGTTTCTGACCTTTATATAAATTGTGCCGCATACGCAGACACACAATTTGTACTGGGAGGATTTAGCGGAGCAACATTAACCTCTTCAGACGGTGAAACCTGGGCAAAACATTATTCCGGTTTCAGGGACAGGAGTTTTCGCTCTATAATATATACCGGCTCCAAATTCGTGGCTATAGGGATGTTTGGCGAGGGGGCTGTATCTAATGATGGTACTAACTGGGAAAAATTTGACACAGAATATCGTACTCATTTTTACAGCATTACGTGGACAGGGGAAAAATATTTTGCTGTAGGAGGAGTTGGTGAAGGCGATATAATAGCTTCTTCAGATTGTAAAGACTGGGAAAGTGTATATCCCACTTATTATAAAAGAGATTGTCGCAGTGACACAGTATATAAAGAAAGAGACGGTGATTATCCGGATTTTCGTCAATACAATTCCAGAAGCGGTGAAATATATGACATAACATGGACAGGCACTCAACTTATGGCTGTTAGAAATAGCGGGAAGGTTTTAAAATCAACAGATGGAGAAAACTGGGAAAATCATAGTATAACAAATGGCGGTTTGTATGGCATCGTTTGGACAGGTTCGCAATTTGTTGCAGTAGGCCACCCTGGTGTTATTTTTACCTCTCCTGACGGTGAAGTATGGACTGAACAGGAGAGCGGCACAGAAGAGCTTTTGGCCAGTGTTGCATGGAGCGGTACAAAACTGGTTTCTGTAGGATATAACAGCACAATACTCAGTTCAACTGATGGTAAAATCTGGCAGCATGAATCACCTCCTATTGGTTGTAAATTGCAGAGAGTAAGGTGGATTGGTGACAGATTTATAACAGTTGGCGCGAATGGTGCGGTGTTTATTTCTTTTGACGGCAAAAACTGGAAGGAATGCCCTGTTGGTACGAACTATTATCTTGAGGATATTGCCTGGAATGATTCGATTGTTATTATTGCGGGATTTGAAGTCGCTACACTTATTAAAGGGAGAATCGACCCTGTTAATATTTCATTTCAAACCCATCAGAAAACAAAAGAGATAAACATTTCTGTTAAAGGCTCTATGGTTCAACTATTTATTCCTGAGATTAAACAATTAAATTTCAGGCTGTTTGACATTCGCGGAAGAGTTATTGCGTCAATATTTGACCTGCCTGTACAGCCTGGATATAACCGGATAGAACTTAATCATTTTAATCTTTCAAACGGACACTATATACTGAGTTTGGAAGTGAAACAAAAAAAGATACGAAAAAAAATTAACATCATACGTTGAGAGCAGATTAATGAGGTTAAAAACGGCACAGATTCTTTTCCTTTTACTGCACTCAAAGCAATTTTATTTAACAAACTGAAACATTGGTTTCAAATCATACCATTATCAAATAGGTAAAAATAAAAAAGTATCTGGCCAGTTTACCGTTCCATCAATTGAGGGTGCATCTTCTTCTTTTACAATGCGAATGCGGGTTTCAATGCGATATAACAATCCCCCACTGCCTGAAGATGATTTTCTGTATGGTGAAGTTGCAGACTATACCGTCTGGATCAATCCTCCTGAACCTCCGGAATAATAAATATTCATCCTGTTTTATTATTTAAATGGATAGCAATTATATGCTATCCATTATTATATTGCAAATATTTTTTTACTTTACAAATAAGCTCTCAGGATAAATACCTTCATTTATTTTTTTCCTGATATTTTCTTTTACAAGTACTTTATCTTCCTTATAAGTCATACCAAACCAATTCTCATCTGATTTAAGCACTTTCACTTTCACCTTACCCAAGCTTATGGCATGATCTATCATAACCGGTATATAAAACTCTGCTTTAGGATTGTAGCCATGATTTTTCATAAATACTGCAAATTGCTCCTTCAGGATAGGATATACCGTATCAGGGGCAAATCCCCAGAAGTTCATAGATACTATTGTACCGGGTGTAATTTCTATGTGTTCGCCATTCTCATCCTTATATACAATCATTCCATCCAGGAGCATAACCTCTTCCCTTTCGGTAATTGAAACAAGGTAATCATCTGATATAGTACATAAACCTCTTGCTACATGGCCATACTCAGAAAGAGTATTTTCTATTCTGAAGCCTACCATAATTAACTCTTTGGAATCATTATCCATTTTATTTAAAGCATTGTACAATGTTTGATAGGATGAAGGCCCATAATAGTCATCTGCATTTATAGCAGCAAAAGGCTCGTTAATAACACCTTCTGAAACCATTACAGCATGAGCGGTACCCCACGGTTTAGTACGCGATTCCGGCACGGTAAATCCAGGCGGAAGATGTTCCAGTCCCTGAAAAGCATAATCAATTTCGATATTTTCAGCATATCGCGAACTGACAATCTCCTTGAATTCTTCTTCCATATTCTTTTTGATTAAAAATACAACTTTTCCAAAGCCTGCTTTAACAGCATCATAAACGGCATAATCCAGGAGGTACTCCCCATGCGGGCCTACCGGGTCAAGCTGTTTCAGTCCGCCATACCGCGAGCCCATTCCAGCAGCAAGTATTAATAGTGAAGGTTTCATATTTTTTTCGGTAAGCTTCTAAAATATTATTAATTTTTTTTGTCCCTAAAATATAGTATAAATAATTTCCCTGTGCCTGTGACTCAGTGGCAAAAAGCTTTTTTATCCTCTCCAAATAAAACCGGGACGAAAATACCAGGTTTTAAATATTACTCAACCTGTAAATCCGTCCCGTTTCCTCTTCAGGGGGGGGGCAAGGAGGATTTTGTTGCTTTATTTATTAAACAAGATTCTTCTTTGCCTGTTTCTATTAATTGCTTACAATAGCTATTTGTAACTGGAGTGTTGGAGTCTTAAAGCCCCACTTTAAGGGATTAAAACCGAAAAAACATAGTTAAACAAAAACTATTCATTAAATACCTTTATCCCCCACCGCTCTCTTCACATGCATTGTTACCAGGCATACATCGTCACTGAATTCCTCAGAGCCGCTAAAATCCTGAACACCTTTCAGGGTTCCGTCAATCAACTTATCCGGCAGTACGGAAAATTGATTATGCAGCAAGGACAATAACCGTTCCCTGCCAAACATATCCCCGTCTTTATTCATTACTTCGTACATTCCATCGGTAAACAGAAAAACAGTGTCTCCACCTGACATTTCAGATTCAAAAACAGAGTAATTATAATCTTTAACCATACCTAATGCCGGTTCTGCCTCTTTCCCATTGCATTTCATCTGCTCTATAGTATTCCGGCATCGCTTGATAATATAAGGGCTGGGATGCCCTGCATTTGTATAGCGTATAGAGCCGGTATGAATATCTGCTACAAGATAGAAAGCTGTTGCATATATTCCCGAATAAAACTGGCTTATAATAACATTCATGCCTATGTTCAATTTTTTTATAAAAGCACTTGAATCAGCAGCAACCGGCATAATTTCTTCAATCAAACCCCGTATATAGGCGGTTAATAACGACGCTCTGGCGCCATGCCCCATCACATCACAGATGAATATGCCGACCTCATGACCTGATATGGGAAAAATAGTGAAGAAATCACCGGCAAGCGTACTTGTCGGAAGATAGAGATGGTTGAAGAATAACACACCTTTCTCAACCGGCAGGCCATGCGGAAAGTGCTTATATTGCTTTGCAATAAAAGCCATCTGGATCTCACGGGCCATATCAAGATCCTGCTGCATCTCCCTGTTCTTCCGGCGAAGCTCCTCAGACGTCCTTGCAAGCTCCTGCTCAGCCTGTTTACGATCAGTTATATCATATAAAATACCAAGACAACCATAACCGCGTCCCGAAGCATCGCGCAACACAGTTGACATATCCGTAACCCAGCGATTTTCTCCCGTCTTTACCCGGAGTTGCGTGTCTGACAGCCACCTGTCAACTTCACCTTCCCTGACACGGCGGTTTGCTTCTTCAAGAGGTAAATCTGCTAACTCTCCTTTGTTCTCAACGCCTATAATCATTTCATCCCAGATTGCGGGTGTGATGACATCTGAGCTATATCCTGTGATGTCCTCAATACCTTTACCCATGTACTCATAGACATTGGAATCAAAGTTCCTGCGATATACTGCGGCACTCCCCTGCTCCAAAGCAAGGCTGAAAGTTGTTGTAACTTCGCGCCACTCATCTTCAACACGGGAAAGTTGTGAGCGCAATTTTTCAACCTGCTTCAGGAGCTCCTCTTTTGTGGGTTCTTTTTTGTTCATAATTGTAATACCATAAGACAGGTTGTCTATATTACAATTGAAGAAGTAAAGTTGATTAACTCAATACTATTCTTCAGAAGGCGATTTTAAATCTTCGAAAAACTTTTTTATATCACCTATCCCGCCAATTGCAACTACAAGAAACATAATTGAATATGCTACAAATGTAAATATCAAAACCGATTTCCATATTAATATCCACATTATTTTACCTCCTCTGCTGCTTTTTTGTCAGGAAACATTAATGAGCCGATTACCATACCCAAAGCGCAAATTACAAAAGTTGACACCCCAATGAATTTGTCGGATAAATAGATAACGCCTTTTGTTGTCCATGGCCCAAGTCCTGAAATTGCAAACAGGCCACAAACCAATGCAATCATAGCCCCGGTGCTGCTCGCCTTTTTCCAGTATAAGCCTGCAACTATTACGGTAAAGGCCCCGGAGAGATAGATACTTCCGGTAACTGCCATATAATTCCAGAGTGAGATCGGTGCTTCAAACCAGAGTCCCCAGATAAGAAGGAAAATGCCTATTACAACAATTGTAACCCGGTTTATCCGCAAACGTGATTTATCCGCAAGACCACCTCTGAGCGGAGAAATTATATCCTGGGTGATCACAGAACTCCAGCTTAAAAGATAACTGTCATGGGTTGACATAAAAGCTGCAAACATACCCGCTGCTATTATTCCCAGTAACCCGCTTGGAATTATCTTTGAAATAAAAATAGGCATGCCATATTGAGAGCTGTAACCTCCGGCTTGAAATTGTTCATATAGCTGTGGAAATTTTGTGGTAATAAAGATAAAAGCTCCAATGCCCCAGAGCATGGGAATAACCTTTCTCATTAAAAATGAGAGTGACGCGCATGCATAGAGATTCTTTGCAACCTTTGGGCTTTTAGCAGCCAAGGCCCTCATTGTCGCTGTCTGCCATAATGCCCCTGCTGACACACTGACCATCACCATAAACAATACATACAACGTACCAAATCCCGACTCCTTTGAAACAGGATTAAATGTAAATGCATTTGGTGCATTTACAGGAATAGTAAATAAAGTCGTCCAGCCAATCTCTTTAAATACAAAGATTGACCCGATCAATAAACCTAATGACAGAATAACGAACTGTACAAAATCATTTATTGCAAGGCTGACCATTCCTCCTGCCACTGTATAAATCAACACCATAATCAGCATAATACTCATAAATATTTTAAGCATTGCAGGGTTTGAAACTCCTGTTACTCCCATCATAAAACGGGCGCCTGCCTGAAGGAACAGGCCCATATTGAGAATACCGCCAAGCGCCAGAACAATACCCCCGACAACCCGCACCTTTTGATTATAGCGCTTTTCATAATATTCCGGTATTGTCATTACCCTGCTTTCCCGAAGCTTGTATATGATGAATCCTGTCAGTCCGATAGCAAGGACTGCTACACCCTCGATAACACCGATATGAAATGCGGAGAATCCATGAATGAAGCCGGCTTCCGAACTGTACATTATGGTAACAAGCCCCATCTCCGTACCGGTTAAGGTAGCAACCGCAAGAAACAGTCGCAGATTACGGCCGGCTACAATAAAGTCTCCGGAACTGGTGATATACTTCCTTAAGTATAGACCTATCGATAACGGAATGCACATATAAACACACACAATTACCCAGTCTATTGTGCCGAAATTCGTAGAAAAAAGATCCATATAAATATTTCCCCTTTTTATAAAGAAAAAGTTATCAATTTAATTATGAAAAATATCCTCAATTATCTTGTTAAGTTCACTCTCCTTTTCTTCAATAGATCCTACAAGCTTAAACTGGTTACGGCATCTATCCAGATTGTGCTCTTCATATTTAGTTTTATAATAGTTATTACCCTTCAAATAATCTGTTAAAAAACGAATACCCTGTTCAAAGGTTATTAATCTCCCGCTGAAAACAAGATACTTGCGCTCAACATCAGTTAAGAATTCACGTGCTTTGGAGATATACCCCTCAGCCAGCGCCTTAAACAGCGACACGTGAAGATAAACTTTACTTAAATCCTTCTCATCTTCGGCAGCAGGGCAGGTTGACGTTCTTACAAGATCTCCGAAATCATATAATACTGTTCCCGGCATTACTGTGTCCAGGTCAATTATACAAAGACCTTCGTTTGTCTTATCATCAAGCATCACATTATTTAATTTCGTATCATTATGGGTGATACGTTCGGGAAGGTCTCCTTTGGCCATTAAGTCGGTGAGTATGGATACAATTGGGTCCCGATACCTTACAAAGGCTATTTCTTCCTGACAAAGGCTTGCCCTTTTACTGCGATCAACCTCAACCGCATTTTCAAAATCACGATACCGCTTTACCGTATTATGGAAATCGGGGATTATCTCGTGTAATCGCCCGCCGGGTAGGTCAACAAGAAGCCTCTGAAACTGGGCAAAAGCCGCTCCCGCTGCGAATGCCTGATCAGCGGTCTCAACGATATCACAGGTATGGGCATTTTCAATGAAAGAGCAGGTTCTCCAGTACTTTCCCTCTTCATCAACAAAATAAGGCACTCCATTTAAAGAAGGTATTATCTGCAGGCATGACCTTTCAATGTCATTTACACCATTTCCCTGAAGTTTTATTAACAGATGTTTCGTCACCCGCACTACATTTTCCATTACCTTTTGCGGCTCTTTGAAAACATGGCCGTTTATGCGCTGGTGTATATACTTAATACTTTTACCATTATGTTTGTATGTAGCAATATATGTATCATTAATATGGCCTGAACCGTAAGGCCCTCCATTGACAAATTCACCCTTAATTTTAAATTTTTTTCCCAGTTTCTCTAACATTTTTTGTGTTCCATCAGTTAATCCGGGTTAAGAATAGGCTTATTGATATTTCACTTCTTTTACTATTCCAGCTTAATTGTTGCAAAATTAATTATTGCCGACAGGCTGTACATTCCGGGGCCAATTAACACTCCGGTACTGTAATTTAACATGTCAAAACAGAGGTCAAATTGCACCAGGCCCTTTACAATTGCAAGCCCTCCCGTTAAGTTGACTTTTGAAGAGATCATGTTGAAATGCTGTTCTTCATATTCGGTTTCTATGGTTCCATTGACAAAGTTATGTCTTTCCCAGTATGTTTCCTGATGTTCTCGTGAAAGGTTGAATTTAAGCCCTGCCCTTGGAATAATTTTATCAAGGAATCTCTTGCCGTTAAACTCCCTTTCCATTATAAAACGAACTGAATGGCCCCAGTTTACCAGGGTAGTATCTTTGGCATTTTCCGATACATCAAGGTTGGCCGAATCACTTCTATCGATGATTCGCTCACTTCTACTCCAACCCCCGTCATACTGAATCCCCAGTAAAAGATTTTCAGCAACATTCGGAACAATACCGGCAAGCCAGCTTAAATTCTGGTATCTGCAATTTTTATATAAATGCTCCGGCTGCACTGCGCCGTTAAGGGTAATGGTTCGATGAAGCTGAAACTCTTCATTTTTATACCAGCTTCCCAGAATCCACCATACTTTTCCAATATCGCCGAACGCGCATGCACCGGCATTATAGAACAAACCCTTTTTATCCTTCATCGTTTCAACTTTTTCAGTAGTTGTAGTAGCCCCCGGTTTATAACTTACGCTACTGTCATTTGTATTAACAAATGTCAATGAATCAAAAACATAGTTTTCTGTTATATCGGTTGTTTTCTTTTCCAGGTTTGCATCTGCAAAAGATATCCCGCCGAGAGGCTCTATATATACAGGCCCCAATTTAAGTACAGCACTGAAAGTAACACCGGGATTTATTATAAGATTATCTCTCTCTTCCGTATTCTCAGTCCATTGAATAGTATCAGCACCACCCAGGTTCGGTTTATTCGTATTTTTTCTTAATAGCTCATGGTGAGAATAGTCAACAAAACCGCCGATACCAAAAACATTCTCTCCGAATTTCATGGCAAGGCTCAATTTCGGCATCCAGGGAAAACCGGTAGCAAGGTGTTCTGCATTATCCGAATTTACAGCAGCTCTTTTATAAAACGGGCTGCTAAGATAGAAATCGGTACACATGTTAATGCCGATAACAACGTGCTCACCTATGGACTTATTGGCAAATAACGGGCCGTACTGGCCTGCAATCCAGCCGGCTGTATAACCGGTCATGTTTATCTGGTCGGCAAAAGAGAAGATTTTACCGGGATTAAAGGTAGAATAGGTTAAATCATTAACAAGCGCACAACCAGCTAACGCGTCAACCCTGGCAGTTGTATAGACATTGGTGTATTGTGCGCGGGTATAAAAAAAGCTTCCCATAATTACAACAGTTAAAAGAATTTTTTTTAACATTAATCCTCCTTTATTTGAATAGATATTTGAAAAATGATTTTTTTTATTAACAGTATAGACATATATACAACCCTTTTCTTAAAATTTCTCTGCCTATTATTTATGGGATAACAGGCAGAGAATTTTTAATATATTATCAGAATGTTCCTTTAATTATTTCTGAAGAATGAAATTCCTGGTTATGCTTTTACCTGCATAGGTAAGCCTGAGGATATAGCATCCATTTGCAGCATAACTTCCAGTGCTATTACTTCCGTCCCAGATATGCGCACTTTTACTGTTTCTGATAGTAACCGGAATGCTTCTTACAACCTGTCCCTGGACGTTATAAATGGCAATATTGACCCTGCCGGAAAAATTGGAAGCAAACCTCAGGTGTACATTCCCATTTCTGGATATCACACTGGAGCTGCGCAATTTATCAATATTAATATTATTTACAGATATAACCCCGGTAGGATGCTCACCCAGGGAAACCAAGAAGCTTTCATTAAGAGATATATTGTCTGTCTTGATGTAATAGAATCCACCTTTATCATTGGAGTAGTACCATCCGGAACTGGCATTATCCACATCGGTAATACTGGACTTCTCAGACAGTTGTACAGGATTCCCTGTTCCCACTGCTACATTTACTTTGTCAGCATCTTTATCTTCCCTATGTATGATGAACTTATTTGTTCTCTCAGTCAGCTTTCCGTCATAGTTACCGTCAGCTTTACCGACAGCAACCCAGACCTTTGTAGCTCCTCCCTCTTGTTTACACTGAACAGTCTGCAAAGAAAATTCGTTATTAGTCTCGAATTTCATGGTTTCCCAGTCATCCTCATATAAAGTAAAAGTTGTACTATTTGTAGAATGGGGATAAATATCAAAGGTAATAATATTCCGCGGCCTGATCTGTTTTCTGTTTTCAATCCTTACTTCATCATACATCGGCAAGATTGCGCCCTCTTTCACAATAAGCGGCAATGTCAGGCTCCCGCAGGCAACACTGATTGTATCAGCGCTGGTAGTATTATACACTTCACCGGTCCAGTAATTCGTCCACCTTCCTTTCGGCAAATAAACCTGCCTGCTGGTAGCGCTCTGTTCATAAATAGGAGCAACAAGTACAAAGGGCCCGCTCATGAACTGGTGCTTTACAAAGGTATTATTTGCCCCGTCCCAGGTTCCCTGATCTTCCGGGAATTCCAGAACCATCGGTCGAGCCATCCCGACCCCGGTTGTGTGAGCAGTATAACATAAAGAATAGAAATAGGCATTCAGGCGCGATCTTAATTTCAGGGCCATTCTATTTGCTTCAACCTCAGCAGAGTTGAAAAAACTTGTATTACCCTTGGAATTAAAAGGTTCTTTGTAATCCCTGTTTGACCATCCTCCGATTACCATCATGTATGGCGTCCAGCATTTCCACTGCAAATCTCTTGAGTATAAGCCATTAGTACCATCCCCGAAAATTGCATCTACATCGCCGGTGCCTCCGCCGTTAAAGCCGGACAATGTCCCTGCTAGTACAGTAGGTATATGCCAGCGAAGCCAGTTCCAGCTGACACTATTATCGCCTGACCAGGGTATGCTGTACCTCTGGGATCCTGCCCAGGACCCTGTCATCCAGCACCCTCCCCTTCCCTTGCCATACTCCCTGATCATGTCAATATGTTCCCTGTTAAAGTCCAGGTTCTTATCTACTGACATTCCACCTAACGTTCCAATATCCAGCTTGTTTATCTGTACTCCGTCACTGTAATATGATTGACCAACACTAAAATTAACCCACATACCCAAATACATACCTCGTAGTGACAGATCCTCTCTAAGTTGTGCCCAATCATACTCGGTCCACGGAAGATTATAGCCGTCATTAGGTAAAAACCAACCTACAGGTATGTCTTCATCCAAAAACATATCCCCAATCTCAATAGCTTCCCTTCCATACGTACCGTGATGGAATGCATTTGCATCGCCGAATTCAAGGTACCAGTATGCGGGCATAAACGGCCTTCCGGTAATTGTCGTATGACCATTAAGAATATTCTTCAATGATCCAACATAGTAATAGGCATCAAACCTGTTCTCTGCATGGGAACATGACGTATAGTTTGATGAGCCTCCGAAATCATAGGTTCCTCCGTTTTTGAAGTTGTTCCTGAATACGCCGTAACCATTGGTAGTCATGTAAAAAGTCGATTGATTCGGATGATTATCCTCATTCCAGCCTCCAAAAATTTGTATACTCACAGAAGAGCCGGTATGGTCATAATGCCCGTTCTTCATGCCACAGCCATAAAAATGCTCACCGCTGTTTATCTTAATTCTCTGGTAGGTTGTACTTCCAAAATCAATAGGCCTGTCCTCTTCAAAAATCAAGGTGGAATTGTCTGCTTGGTACAAAGAAAATTTACAAGGGCTTTTATTGATACGTAAAACACAACTATTGGTCGCAATTTTATGGTAAGTACCTTCATCCGAATAGGTTTTCTTAGCAGGATCTCCGTCATATACAACTATAGGAGTCGTTGCATCTCCCGCCGGATCGGTAAAGTTTCCGTTTGGCCCCAGCCAGATTCGGAAAATGTCATCTTTATAAAACATAACACGTACCTTATGAGACCCGCAGGTGATCTCATAGTAGTTACCGGTTTCCTGGAAGTTGGTTATATTGCCTAATTCCGTTGCAAAAGAACCGGCTGCAAACAGGCATATAACCATCAATGACAGGCCCATCCCCATCATTGATCTCCGGATGAAATGGTTTTTGTTTTTTGGATAACTCATAAAACGCCCCCTCTTTAAAGTTTGAGAATTGATTTTTGTTGTTTTCATAGTTTACCTTACGGTTAATGTTTGCCCATCGTCAATTGATTGACATTACACAGCATTGCTTCTGATATTAATAAATATAGGAGGGTTTTGTGATTTTAACACAAAAAATTTGCCATTTGCTTAAAAAAGTGCTTAATTTATTAAGCATATTAAATGTGCTAAAAATAGCTGGGATAAATTATAACTCTTTGTTATATCAAGTATTAGATGCCACAATAGTTACATTATGCCTCGAATTATGATTTTGTATATGCAGGATGGAGACTATTTTCATTGAGCAGTTAAGGCAAAATTAGGTATGGTGATGATAAATTTTGTAGATGGTGTTTTCATAAAACCAACTTCTCCAAAGTTAATATGATTCCAATTTCAAGAAAAATCAAACAGTTAATTTCTGCAAAATTCTGTAATTTTAAAACGTTTTTTCCAATAAAGAACTGTATATCTCCTCCATTTTAATAAACCGAAAAAAAAATTATTTTTTTGTTGTCACCTGGATTCCATAACTATATAATAATGAAAGCCATCTCATATTATTTATTGGAAGGATAGATAATAGTGAGTTAAGCGGGAGGGCATATTATTGTGACCTGCACGCTTTTACTCAATATTATCTCGAAGGGTACATCTTTTCCAGAGGGATAATATGATCAAAAGATCATTTTTAACGGACACTACTTTTACTGCTTTATTCGTCCTCACTATTTATCTATTTGCCCAGATAAATGAACGTCCCGTGGCTGTCCTTGATTTTGAAGCCAACAATGGAGTAACGGAGGCGGAAGCCAAAGCTCTTACAGACAAACTGCGTGGTGAATTATTAAAAACCGGGCAGTTCAAAGTTATCGGGCGCAGCCAGATGGAGCAGGTTCTGAAGGAGCAGGGTTTCCAGCAGGCGGGATATACTTCTTCGGACTGTGCCGTTGAAATGGGACAACTGCTAGGGGTAAGAAGTATTATAACAGGCAGCATTGGCAAGGTTGATCAGACCTTTTTAATATCAGCACGGATAATAAATGTAGGCACTGGTGAGATTGCAAAAATCGTTGACGAGGATATGCCGGGTAAAATAGACGAGCTGCTAACAAAAGGTATGAAGAAGGTCGCTCTTAAACTTGAGGGAAAGAGTGACCAGAAAACGTATACAGAGAGAAAGCAAAAAGACTACTGAAAAAGAGGTATTAAGCATTTATTAGGAATATTTAAAAATAATCTGAGATTTTTTAAAACTTTTTATATAGTTTAATATTATGGGTGGGGCCTCGTAATATACTCTTTTCTAAAACTATACATTATTATCCAAAAATAGCAAAGGTTAGAAAAAATGGATGAAAATCGCAGAAAAGATACGAGATATGCTCTTTCTTCAAAGGTTACCATTACAATGAATGATGTTATTCTGAACGATACCGAATGCAGAAATATCAGCATGAGCGGCATGTGCATAGCTATTAATGATAAATTAGACAATTGGAAAGATGGCCTTCTGATTATGGTCCAGAAGTTCGATAAAGAGGTAATTTTCTTCTCCTCAAAATTCAGGATTCTGTGGAAAAACTTGAAACCATCAAATAGCAAAGAATCTCTTATCGGCGTCCATTTTCATGAAACTGATCCAAAAAATTTTGAGTTTCTCTCCCGTATAATTCATTTTCAATCAAATATGGCCAGTTAACCTATAAGCGCAGTAATTTTTTAAATAACAGCATTATATCAAATGTAATCATTGAGCCTTATTATATTATCCTACCCTCTTCAAAGCCGCTTAATTATCTTATACTACTTAAGATATCCTTGTAACTATTCAGGGATCTACTTAATATTGTCATTGCGAACGCGAAGTCTTTTAATCCTTTAGGGCTTTAGTCCCACACAGTGGGGTTTTAAGGCTACAAAGTAGTGCTTCGCTCTACTCGCAATTGACATTATATAAGAACGCCGCTCCCGAGCAGTTACATGTTATTTCAACATTCAAATTTATCAATCATTTACTCAAGGAAATCTAATATGCTTAACGAACTTATCAAAAAGAACAGAAGCTACCGCAGGTTCTATCAGAATGAGCGTGTCTCTGTTGAGACGTTAAAAGAGCTTGTCAACCTTGCGCGTTTGTCCCCAACGGAGGCTAACTTTCAGGAATTGAAATACATACTCTCAAACGCCCCTGAGAAGAATGATGCCATCTTTTCCTGCCTTAAATGGGCGGGTTTTTTAAAGGACTGGGACGGCCCTTCGGAAGGAGAAAGGCCTGCCGCGTATATAGTAATCCTGAAAGACACAACAGTAATTGAAAGAACCGGCATAGCTCACGGCATTGCAGCTCAAAGCATTCTGTTGGGAGCTACCGAAAAAGGGTTGGGGGGTTGTATGCTTCAGTCCGTTGACAAAGATAAATTACGGGAAATAGTTACTCTTGATCCGAAATTTGAAATCCTGCTTGTCATTGCCTTGGGAAAATCCTGTGAAGAAATAATTATTGATGAAATTGACAATGGTGAAAGCACAAAATACTGGAGGGATGATGAGAGCAGGCATCACGTGCCGAAAAGAAAACTGGATGATATTATTGTTGAAACATACGGCAATTATACCGCTTCCTAATAATAATGTCTTATACTGATAAATCAGCAATAAGTGTTGTGTTGCGGTACAAGGTACAAATTTATTTGTATAACTGTTTCTAAAAGAGTTTTGCCCAAAATCTTGGGATAAAACTTTTAAGAAACAGTAAAAAAACCTTATCCCTTTATACTTTCGTTACATTTGTTTATATTTCAAATTAAAGCATCTTAATATATAGAATGAGGTTCCCGGTTCAGGGTTCAGGGTTGAACCCTTAGACCCTGAATCTATGAATTTATGATAAAACACCTTAATAAAGGCCAATTCAATGAATAAAAACATATACCATTTAACATTATTCAGCTTAGTACTATTTTTCATGACTGCTTTTTTCTCCTGCAAACAGGCTGTCCGCGAAAATACAACGTTGACTGATGATGATGCACAAGCTACTACCGGTACAAGTGTAAAGCCCAACACCGAAAGCCCGGATACGGTAATTATTGAAAGAGATACCACTGCCATTGATGTGAAAGAATCTGAGATTGCACCGGAAATATACCAGGGCGCAAAACCGGTGTATTCTATGGAGATGATCGAAAATAAGGTTGAAGGATCTGTAAAGCTGAAATTATTAGTCGGCTCGGACGGATCAGTAAAGGAGTACATAATACTGAATGACCTGGGACACGGAACAAACAAGGCAATTCATAAAGCATTGCAGAAAATGAGGTTTACTGCGGCGCGGAAAAATAAAACACGGATCTCGGTCTGGATTGAGACAACAATCTATTTCAAACCACCTAAAATTTAACCTTGATTACCCATTCTTTATAAGAACAATTAAAGGAGTAAAAATATGGAATGTAGCAAAGAAAAAAACCTGTCATCCTGCAACTGCACTTATGATCCCTGCTCCCGCAAAGGGGTATGTTGCGAATGCATAACATACCATTTAAAAAGTCGTGAGCTGCCTGGCTGTTGTTTCCCTGATGACGCGGAACGAACGTATGACAGGTCTTTTGAGCATTTTGCAAAACTGGTTTCTGCAAATAGAGTTTAAAATTATACAATTTACCGGTATTGTCCGGGTGTATACTATCTTTTCTGATAATCTCATAAAAGATTTACTCTATTAACTGAAATCATCGATCCATAAGTAGTTTAGATTCTGTTTGTGGAGTTTTTAAAATACAGGAAGTTGCGAATGAAAATAAATTTTGTATTTGTATTAATTACTCTCACTTTTCTTTCCTGTAATAAATCCCCTGAAAACTATTATAACTACGACACATTATTAACTATTAATAAAGCAGCACAAGGTAATGCCACCCATTTCGAATTCGGTTGGAGAACCAGGGACAGTTTATGGATATACAGTCAATGCTGGCAACCGGAGGGTAAGCCTAAAGCAGTGGTATGCCTTGTGCATGGACATGGAGAGCATAGCGGACGTTATATCCATCTGGCAAAATTCCTGACAGATTCCGGTTTTGCTTTGGTAGCTTTGGATCTTCGCGGGCATGGCAAGTCCCAGGGACAGAGGGGGTTTTTCCCCAGGTATAATACCTTATTAAAAGACATAACCCTGTTTATCAGGGAAGTAAGGAAACACTTTAAAAAAACCCCCATTTTCCTTTATGGGCAAAGTTTCGGAGGTAACCTCGTTATTAATTACACATTAAAACATGAGCCCAGGATAGCAGGCACCATAGCATCCGCTCCCATGCTTCGTACAGCCTTCAAACAGCCGGTATGGAAAATCCCTATCGGAAAAATAATGTACACAATATGGCCGACTCTATCATTGTCAAATGGAGTGAATTTATACGATCTTTCCAGGGATACCAATGTTGTTCACTCGCGTTTGAACGACACCCTTTACCACAATCGTGTTACGCCACGGTTCCTTGACGCTTTCAAGGCGGGTGAATGGGCTCTCTGCAACACCGAAAGGCTTGATATCCCGCTATTACTCATGCACGGCGATGA
>JAUXBV010000570.1 GCA_030619215.1 Fibrobacterota bacterium
GCAACACATTTAAAACATTTATTGTGAAAAGCGGTATATTATTAAATCCTCTCTCAGGATTATTGATTTACATTATAAAAAATCCTCACCCATTAGCCTTTCAACTCATCCCAATCTTCACAAACAGGAGGGGCCGTATGTGAAAAAGAGAATGAGCCTAGGAGGAGGGAGTAAGGTGAGGATTTTTTCTTCATATATAAACCCTTATCTAAATAAACGTCATCTGCCTATACTGTTTCTTTTTTTCCTTCTGTATATTATACTTCTATATATATTGTATATATACGTAACCTTATTGTTTTTCTGGCGTTATCTTTATTTGAATCAATCCAATTCAGACCTTTCAGTTCTGAATTGGATAATTTATTGTAAGCAAAGACCCGATTACATCGTCTCTTTACTAACAATAAATAAAGGCTATAGGGCTCTGAGATATCATCTTCCCTTGGTTGGTCGCCGTCCGGAATTTTGATGTTTTATCTCTGTAGCTTTTTTTTATCCCGCCTGCGGCGGGAAGTAGTCAGTTGCCAGGATACAGTTGTCAGAATAATTATGGATTGATTTTTTCTTTTATTCTGATCTCTGATTACTGATTACTTTTTCTTATTTTATCGTCCGACCAAATGCTATTACTCCATTGTTAGTTGTTCCTATCCATGTATTGCCGGAATTGTCAAATGCTATAGCACGTACTCCCTTATTACTTAATACAGGATATCTATCACCCGTATAATCATGCCACACATTTCCATCAAACTTTGTCAAACCAGCGCTGGTTCCAAACCACAGGTCACCGCCGTCATCTTCAACTATGGTCAGGACCGAGTCAGTAAAGACGGCGGAATGGAAAGAGGTATAGTGTGTCCACATGCTGTCAGCTTCATAAAATCTGGCAACACCGCCTTCACGGCCAAACCACTTATGCCTGTTTCTGTCGATTGCCATGCAATAAATATCATCTGAAATAAGACCTGAGTTCGATGAAGTCATAACCATTGTATAACTATCCTTAAACTTTAATACTCCATTTGGCGTTGTACACCATACAGTGTCACCTAAATCAATAAGAACTGTTGTAACCGTATTAGATGGTATACTTGAATTAGCAGTATCATATACCGTCCATACTGTCCCGTCAAACATTACCAGACCCTTACCAGAGGTACTCAGCCACGCATTCTCATCGCTATCCCGGTCAATATCTGTAACGAGGTTTGTCGGAATGTCCGAATTATCGGTGGTGTAAGGCAGCCATGTACTGCTGTATAAAGCTGTTAAGCCGCCCAGGGTTGCAAACCACATTTTATACGATGCAACGTATTTTATCTTAAGAACAATATCAGATTCTATACCCATTTCGCCTGCAGTATAAACTGTCCAGTTATCCATTACATTACCTGATTGTATTCCCACAATATTTTCCAAGAGTGCGACCCCGCCGGACACAGCGAACCAGATTTCATCATACTTGTCAATAAAAATATCATTCACGGTATTGCCCGGAAGTGCCGAGTTCTCTTTTGTATAATTCGCCCAGAAGAGAAATGCATCCCTTTCAATTACCTTCCCTGAAAGTATATCCACTGTATCCAAAAGAGGGGCAGGAGCATTGGGGTCGTTCAGTACATCATAATGGATAACGCTATTATGCTCCGCGGCAAGGGAATCAAAGGTTATCTCATACCCTCCCCCCTCTGACTCAAACGGGTTGGAAAACTCTTTAGATTGAGTTGTCCCTTTTATATACATATAGCTATTATTGGTATCAACCGTATCGGGAAAAAATACTCTTATAGCTCCCGGAGGTTTTAATGTACCAAGGCCGACCTTTTGCGTATCACCGGTACTCTTGATTATTATTCCTTTGATGAGCAGCCTTGTCCTTTGAGAATTATGCACGGCCTCAACATTAAACTTACCAGCTTCTGAAATTGCGAAGTAATACATCCCAAAAGAATTAGTCGTATCAATAAGTGAGTCAGGAAGGTAACCATCTATAACCGGATTATAATGTACCGGTATTAATTTTACCCGGGTATTTGAAGCATACGTTCCATCATTGTTAACAATACTGCCGACAACAATACCATTACCAACATCAGAGCCGCTGCCATCAGCAGTAACAGGGTTTGTAGCGCAGCGAAACAGGAAGAGTGTGCTGCACACTAACGCGGCATATTTTATGATAGACTTTTTCATCCGCCCCTGACCCTTACTTACTTTCTTCTGAATCGTTTCCCTTATCCGGAATTACCTTTGACCTCGGCAGGAGCTGAAACCCGGCAAAACACACTACCTCCGGATTTTTGCAATCCTTTGCCATAGCCAAAAGCCGCTTACGGAATTGGTATATTTCCTTCTTCATCTCTCCATATACCTCTTGCGACACAAGCATTGTTGAGGATGAAAAACTTCTCTCTTCTTTCCTGATCGTTTCAATAGCATCGACACACTGCTGAATTGTTGTTTTATGATATTTTGGAATAATCGCCGAGTCTACTTCAGGCCCGGTGGATATTATCTGATTGGTAACTTTGTACCGGCCATCCTTCCCCTTTTGAATAAATCCATTTTTCAACAAAAACTTAACAGCACTTTTTGCCTGCGATGCCGAGATGCGGGGAACACAGTGCCGGGCGAGCATGTTGTAATCTTCCTTGAAATCGCATATTACTACCAGCTCCCGTATTACCGGATAGTACCATTTATTGAAAAACTGCA
>JAUXBV010000219.1 GCA_030619215.1 Fibrobacterota bacterium
AGGGGACGCTTCGATGCCTTGGACGATGTGACTGACGCGCACAATACTCGGAGTATGACTGTCCTGGATTTCGCGATTGCACCACGGCAGCTGGCAAGGTTGAAGGTTGACATTATTGAAGCGGGATTTCCGATTTCATCACCCGGTGATTTTGAGTCTGTTCATGCAATTGCGGAAAAGATAAAGGGGCCGGTTATCTGCGGCCTGGCACGTACCGTTGAAAAAGACATACTTGCCTGTGCAAAAGCAATTAAGCCTGCTGAAAGGGCGCGCATCCACACCTTCATCGGTACGTCTGCGATTCACACACAAAAGAAACTGCGCCTCTCAGAGGACGCAATACTTGATCTTGTCTCCCGCAGTGTAAAGCTCGCACGTAAGAAATGCAGCGATGTCCAGTTCTCTCCGGAGGATGCAGGCAGAACCGGTATTGATTTTCTTTGCCGTGTTGTTGAAACAGCCATTAAATGCGGCGCGACAACGATAAATATTCCCGACACGGTCGGCTATACGCTGCCCGATCAATTTGGCGAAATTATCCGGTCGCTGTTTGACAGGGTGCCGAACATTGACAAGGCTATTATTGCCGTACACTGCCATGACGACCTGGGTATGGCAACGGCTAATTCCATCATGGCGGTAAAATACGGGGCACGGCAGTTAGAATGCACGGTTAACGGCCTTGGCGAACGGGCGGGAAACGCCGCTCTGGAAGAAATCGTCATGGCCATAAAACTGCGGAAAGATCTTCTGAAAGTTTCCACCGGTGTCAATACGAAAGAGATCATGCGCACCAGCAGGCTCGTCCGTGACCTCTGCGGCGTCCTTATCCAACCGAATAAGGCTATCGTAGGGAGCAATGCGTTCTCTCATTCATCGGGAATTCATCAGGATGGTATTCTTAAATCAAAAAAAACCTATGAAATCATGACCCCGCAGTCCGTCGGCCTGAAAGAGAGCAAGATGAACCTGACCAGCCGCTCCGGAAGCCATATGGTAAAAGCAAGGCTTCAAAGCCTCGGGTACAGTGAGGACGATTTTACTATCGAAAAGTTTTATCAAAGATTTCTTTCGCTCAGCGATAAAAAAGGTGTTGTTTATGACGACGACCTTATTACGTTGATGGAATCGAAATGCGTTGACGATATGAAAGATATCTACAAGCTTAAATACCTTAACGTCTCCAGTGGAACCGGTACGGTACCTACAGCAACGGTTAAAATTTCGTTCGGCGGTAAAGTTTTTCAGGAAGCGGCTTCCGGTGACGGTGCGGTTGATGCGACAACAAAGGCAATAGACCGTGTTATAGGATATAAAATCGAAATTCGGGACTTCCAATTAAACGCGATAACACGCGGCAGGGAGGCTCTCGGTAATGTAAAGATAATCGGAAACTCGGACGAGGGAACCTTTACGGGAGTCGGTACCAGCACCGATATTGTAGAGGCCTCAGCCTTCGCGTATATGGATATTGTCAATAAAATTGCGCGAATGAAGAAATTCGGTAAAAAAACATTAACGGTATAACACGATGGTGAGAATTTGTCTTTAATAAAATAAAAAAGTACGAATTAACACAACTATTTGATTCTGTTTACAACAAAGAAGGGAACTTAATGAAATCGTACAACATTGCATTATTACCGGGTGATGGAACCGGCCCTGAAGTGATTCGTGAAGGAGTTAAAGTGCTGGATGCAGCGTGCTCGGCGCATGACATAAAGCTAAATTATACTGAATATGACTTCGGCGGTGACCGCTACCTGCGCACCGGGGAAACCATTCCCGACAGTGCCGTTGAGGATCTGAAGGGCTTCGATGCAATTTTTCTAGGGGCAATCGGCCATCCGGATGTAAAGCCAGGTATCCTTGAAGTCGGCATCCTTCTGAAGGTACGTTTCGCACTCGATCAATACATCAACCTGCGCCCGGTCAAGCTCTACCCGAACGTTGACACACCGCTTAAGGATAAAGGGCCTGAACACATTGACTTTGTCGTTGTGCGGGAAAATACGGGCGGTATCTACGCCGGTGAAGGAAAGGCCGACGACGTCGGGACGGAGAAGGAAGTCGCGATACAGGTAATGGAATACTCCCGCCCCGTTGTTGACCGCTGCGTCCGCTACGCATACAATTATACCCGGAAAAGAAACAGGAAAAATATGTGCACTCTTGTCCATAAATGCAATGTGCTTACCCATGTCGGAGACCTGTGGGTCAGATCGCACAAGGAGATCGGCGATGCCGAATTCCCTGACATCAAACAGGATTACAACCATGTGGACGCCTGCACCATGTGGATGGTAAAAACGCCTGAATATTATGATGTCATAGTAACCGCTAACCTTTTTGGGGATATTATTACCGACCTTGGCGCAATGATTCAGGGCGGCATGGGAATCGCGGCAGGAGGCAATATCAACCCGGAAGGGGTCTCCATGTTTGAGCCTATTGGCGGGAGTGCCCCGAAGTATACCGGTACAAATACCATTAACCCGTTTGCCTCAATCTGTGCCGGTGGTATGATGCTTGAAACACTGGGTGAGGATAAAGCGGCCAGGGCGATTGACAAGGCGGTATATGATGCGTTGGCATCCGGAAAAATAAAAAGTATGTCGGCCGGCTGTATGGGAATAAGTACACAAGAAGCAGGTGACCTTATTGCCGACTTGGTGGTCTTGTCTTAACGTACCATGACTTATTATCGTCCTCGTCCTCGTCCTCGTCCTCGAAAAAAAATAAAGAAGAGACGAGGACGAGGAGGAGGACGAGGAGGAGGATGAGAAGGGACGAGGACGATTAAAAACATCAGCATATTTATGAAAACATGTCACTCAATAATCACAAAAACATAAAGAAACACTTTGAAATTTACCCATAGCCCTGTCAGGGTATTTCTTAGTGTTTCTTATACCTTCAGGTAGAGTAGCAAAATTATGGTAAAAACAAAAAACATCTCAATCTACGACACGACCCTGCGTGACGGCAACCAGGCTATCGGCATCGGCTTTTCATTAGCGGATAAGCTGAGGATAGCCGAGAGGCTTGATTGCATGGGCCTTCATTATATCGAAGGCGGGTGGCCCAACCCCACGAACCCAATAGACTGCGATTTTTACAAAGAGATCTCAAAAAGAAAAATGAATGCAAAGGTTGCAGCTTTCGGGATGACCAAAAAGCCGGATACCAAACCGGAAGATGACCCTTTTTTAGAAAAGCTTATCAAAGTCAAGGCGCCTGTTGCAACTATTTTCGGTAAATCATGGGATCTGCATGTAAGGGATGTCATTCGTTGCTCCCTTTCAAACAATCTCGATATGATCGCAGAATCAGTCGCCTATTTGAAAAAAAACAAAGACGAGGTTATCTTTGATGCTGAACACTTTTTCGATGGATACCGCAACAATAAGGAGTATGCTCTGAAAACGCTTCTTGCTGCACAGGAAGCCGGTGCTGACACTATTGTTCTCTGTGATACCAACGGCGGTATACTTCCCACTGATTTCCTACATATCTTCCGGGAAGTAAAGAAACATATCGCTACGCCCCTCGGCGTCCATCTTCATAATGATTCCGGCTGTGCAGTTGCGAATTCCTTATTGGCTGTGGATGAAGGGGCTGTTCAGGTTCAAGGGACAATGAACGGTCTTGGCGAAAGGTGCGGCAATGCAAATCTCTGCACAATCATCGCCGGGCTTCAGCTTAAACGGGGTTATGAACTTATCAAACCTTCCCAACTGCAAAAACTTACAGAGGCGTCAATTTTTATCAGCGAGATTGCCAACGTATCCCATGATATAAGATATCCTTACGTTGGGGAATCCGCCTTTTCACACAAGGGCGGCGCACATGCAGACGGTGTGAGAAAAGTAAGCGAGTCTTTTGAACATATTTCACCTGACGATGTCGGGAACAAACGTAATTTTGTCCTGTCTGCACAGGCAGGCAAAGCGACTATTTTAGAAAAACTTAAATATATAAAACCAACCCTCGACAAAAACGATCCCCTGGTGGAAATATTGCTTGACAAGATCAAAAAGATGGAGTCCGACGGGTATCACTTTGAAGCGGCGGACGGCACCTTTGAGCTTATTGTCCAGAGTATCTTCTGCAATTCATCGGAACCTTTTATTGTTAAATCATTCAGAGTTATTGAAGACAAACGGGAAAACAATAAGATCCTCTCCGAAGCCAGTATATTAGTTGAAAAGGGAGGAGCGTTTGAACATACGGCAGCAGAGGGCGACGGCCCTGTTGATGCCCTCGATAATGCCCTTCGGAAAGCGCTTTCCAAGTTTTTCCCTTCCATAAAAGAGGTAAAACTTGAGGACTTCAAAGTCCGGGTGCTTGATGAGCGGGAGGGCACCGCTGCAAAAGTCAGGGTACTTATCGAATCCTCCGACGGTAAAGAACGCTGGGGCACCATCGGCGTCTCAACCAACATTATCGAAGCGTCGTGGCTGGCGCTCATTGACAGTTTGAAATATAAGTTGATGAAAGAGGCGAATAAATAATGGGGTGTTGGAGCCCTAAAGGATTAAAATAATGGAGTGACGGAGTGTTGGATTTTAAAAGGCATTACTCCAGCACTCCAAGTATGTTTGACTATAGCAAAATGTATATTTACAACATTAAAATCTGACAAAGCAAATTACATTTGTTATACTTATTTATAGGGGGTGTACTGGTTTTCGACGTATTGTGTGAAACACAGGCAGCATGCCGAGGATGTCGGTTGGCCTCGTTAATCATCCGGCAAAACTATAAGTGCAGAAGATTATTCTTATGCAATGGCTGCTTAATTAATAGCAGCAAACCTCTTTGACGGGTGGCGTTCCCTGTTGATGCGGGTTTAAACGCAGGACGCTGGATATCCGGGGCGCATCGACCGGATATCGAGATTAACCGGTGCTGGTTCTGCTGAAAGCCTGTCTATCGGCGTTCGGCAGAATGAGATTAAAAGACAGACTAAGCATGTAGCGGCCTGTCTTGACCGCTTTGCGGACAGGGGTTCGACTCCCCTCACCTCCAGACTTCGCTTCGCAGCGCGAGCAAGAAGCGAAGTCTGCCCCGCCGTAGCTTCAGCGAAGGCGGGCACTACAATTTTAGAACCAAGGAGAAGCTACGTCCGGGCGGGCCAATCTTGAAATATCTCTACGTATATATCCTCGAATCAATACCACATACTGAACACTATTATGTCGGGTTTACAAAAGACCTAAAGGCTCGATTATCCAAGCATAACAATAAACAGGTAAAGCACACGGCCAAATTTGCACCTTGGAAAATAAGAGTTGCTATTGCTTTTACAGATGAATCTAAGGCAAGAAAGTTTGAAAAGTACCTGAAAACCGGTTCAGGTAGAGCATTCGCAAAAAGGCATTTCTAAACGCTTCACGCGCAGTAGGAATTAAATATCTTCAAATGAAGTAACGATAGTGGCTATTCTGTCAATACCGGAATTGATTAATACTTTCTGTACAAATTCAGATTTAACGATGAAGATAATCCCCTTTCTCCGTTCTCTATAGGTCCTCAAACAGTGTGCAAAAACGCCAAGCCAGTTGCTGTCAATAAAATCTATCTTGCTCAGGTCTATAATAATTTCTCTGAAAGGTTCCCGTACAAAATCTTCCAGTTTCCTGGATATTCTGATAGCGTCTTCACCGGATATCCTGCCGTCTATCTCAAAAACCGGTATTTTATTATGCTTTTCTGTCCTATAGTAAATTCCCATAATTACCTTATTCCAAAATTATCCCGATTAATATCACTTCCCTCCTGAATAAAAGATAAATCAGAGAATATTAAAAAGGTATCTTTTTCTTCAAGGTTTTTTCTGTATAGCCTTTCAATTTACAGACACGCGTTTATTGTTAGAGCTGCTTTAATTTTCTCTTCCCTTTAATCATTACCCTTTACTAAATAATTATTTCTAACCTGACATATAATAAATGTAATATTTTCTAATGATTCGTTTTGGTTAAAAATTGAACTCCATTTCCCAGGTGATATTATTATGTCAATATTCAAAAAGTCAAATAAACTTAATAACGTCTGTTATGATATTCGCGGGCCGGTACTCATTGAAGCTAAGCGCCTTGAGGAAGAGGGATACCATATTCATAAGCTCCACATTGGAAATCCCCATGCTTTCGACTTCGATGCGCCGGAGGAAATACTGCATGATGTAATAAT
>JAUXBV010000244.1 GCA_030619215.1 Fibrobacterota bacterium
AGGTAATTGCAAGAGTGGTTTACTCCTTTCCTCATGCCTTGCCCGGAGAAAAGATAGAGATAAAAAGAGTTCTAACGGACAGCGGGAAGGTAATAACGGTTTCAAGTTCTGAAGAATATCAAACACTTGGAGATATACAGGAGTTGAAACTGATGGAAGCTGAACTTATCCGGCAGCAGTACGGTGCAATTTCCGGTAACCTGATAAACATATTCAACTTAATGTCCGATAGCGATTATGTTAAAGTAAAAATAAGATTTAAAGATAAGGTAATTGCAGGGCAACTTAATTTACTGAATTTAACACCTAATAGAATAAAAATCGATAATGTGACTGTTGTTGACAGTGTTTGTAAATCTTTGTTGGATAATATTAAATATAACACTATGATTTATAAAATCACTCTCTCTGACGAGGATGAGCCTATATCCGGAGGGGATGAGAATTGTGAATATTGCGGCCCTACGCCCGAATATATTTATACCGGTGACGCCTATTCACGATCATTTTTTAACTTTCCACCCGGAGTTACTTCAATGCCTCCCTGGGCCAGGGGAAATGGCGTCAGAATTGCGACCTTTGAATATTATATCCCTGACACCCTTTTTGATTCTTTACTTTTAATGCATCCGTTGGCAAATATGGGTAGTGTTGCAACATATTCAAGGCCGGTTTGGGAATGGTCACATCAGCAGATGTCTTTTCATGCAATGCTGCATACAGGCTTGGAAGCTGAGCTGAATCATTTTACCCATCTCCCCGATCCAAATTTTCTTATCGCTAATAATATAGAAGTGGGTAGTCGAAGTACTTCACTGGGTGGATATGAAAACACTTCGGATTCCATGACATATAATAACAACAGCGCAATAATATGCATCCCCGCAGGAAATTTTGGGCTTGGCTTCGCCGCCAATGATGAAAATCCTTATTTCGAGGGTTATAATTATTATAATGCCGTCTACGTAGGCGGTTGCATATACACCAATTACTCTTATTATGAAGTAACAGACGAAGAATTTTGGAAAAGATGGGAGAGAGTATGGCCATATACTAAGAGGCATTGGAATGTAGAAAGTCCGTCTACCCACACGCAAACAAGGAATTATATTTATGCGGGGGGAGGTGTTAGTGATAAGGAGATACCGCATATAGTAGGCCCGACACTTTCAACCTGTGTAGGTGGAACATCAGGACTGGAGATATTACATCGATTTGGAGGAACAAGCGCGGCAGCGCCATCAGTAAATGGTATTTGCGCTTGCGTTATCAGTGCCGATACCACCCTGATGAAGCATAACACAGAAAACGTCAGAGTCGCATTAATGGTAACAGCGGAAAATATTGATGCAGGCTACTGGGACCCAATGGTAGACGGCAGGGACGGCTGCGGTGTGGTATCCGGATACAGCGCAGCTATGTTTGCGGGAAATGTAACAAAGAAAGTTACCGCTTCAGCCGCCGATACTATGGGTCTTGCCTTTGATACAATCACAAACGATACTTCGTTAAATAATACCAGACTGCGGTTTAATGTAATGACGCCTCCTGTTTTTCCTGAAGGCAAACATCTTCGTGCTGTTCTAACATGGTCGAGCAGCACAGACGATGCCAATCCTACACAAAGAACGCTCTCCGACCTAAATCTCGAATTGCTGCATAAAATGTCTGGAAAAAATATTGACCAGTGCTACAGCGCGGATGATAACCATGAAGTTATTGATGTGGAAAATAGTGAACTGGAAAACAGTCAGGAATACTCGCTTGAGATTATAATTTCACAATTAAATTTTCCGGCTTTTCCGACCAGGTCTTACATTAAATACGCGTTAGGCTGGACATGGGTTAATGATTATGCAGGCAAAAAATATGAGGATACAACATTTTCTGGTAATAATGATATTGCTCTTCTTAACAGAAACATTCTATTCAATGACAACACGATTTTTTCCGGCAGTTCCGTTTCATCTGTTATTGCCGGTGACAGAATAGTGCTGAATCCCGGCGTGGTTATTGACAGCGGAGCTGATTTTACAACCGATATTGTAAAAAAAGAGATAAAATACGATGCTCCTCCCACAGCGCCCGATGGTCGTGTAGATTCTACCGGTGCATTAGCTGATTTTTCCGGTTACTCCAGACACGGCATCCTTATTGATACTATTAAGCTTATCCCGAACAGGTATTGTCATCAGTCTTCTAATGCAAGGTTTGAAAAGAGATCCGGAGCTATGTATATGAATAATAGAAATAGCATCAGCGCGATTGACTCAGTAGACGGCAGACCGGCACTATACGGCGGGCTTACTATTTCTGCGTGGTTGAAATTCTACCCTGATACAAATTCTACAGGGTATATTTTTTGCTCCTTTAGGGGTGGAGAAGGATTTCACCTTTATGTGGATGACCAGGGAGAAGATGAGAAAGAGTTGACTTTCTCTATAAGCGATGGGTATAATCAAGCAAGTGTAAGTTATGTAACAAATCGGATTGACCTTGAGGGTTATCAACATCATCCTCCAGCAGCGAGATGGTTAAACGTAAATGCGGTATGGAAGATGGGTGATTATGTCGCGTTGTATGTGAATGGATACGAGAAACAGCTTTTATCGACAAACATATCCCACTTCCCCTCCCTGCCTTTCTTTATCGGCGCGGACACCTTATTGTCCGGCGCGCAGTCCTGGAAAGGAGGCCTTGACGAGGTGCGCCTTTACTCAGGTGCTGCCCATCATAATCATATAAAGGCCGAGTATTACAAAAACGCTTATACACAAGAATGGTGGGGTGACAGGAAAGAAATTATTGTTATTGCCGGCTTAGGAGGTAATGTATTATATGATAGAAATTATACTGACATAATAGATGTTTTACCTCAGGAAACGGTTTCGGGAGGCGCTCAGGATACATTCGGAATTAATGTCACATTCGATCTTGTTCTCGATATTCAGCCTGATCCTGGAATGAGCCTTAACACTGCTACGGTAACCAATCTTAGAACCGGTAATGTCGATCACATCTTCAGTTTTCCTGACACTCTTGGAACAATCAGGGACCCTTATGAAATAGAAATTACTTTCCATTAAGAAATGATTATATTATTGTATAGAGAAGAAAAATGCATAAAAATATAAAAATTATTTCATTACTGCTATTATTATTTCCATCTCTTCTTTTTTCCGGGGAAGCCCCTCCAATACTCTGGATGAAAGGTTATGGAACCGGTTCCCAGGAAATAGGCGAGTCTGTGGTTAAGACCGCTGACGGGGGCTTCGCGGTAGCGGGTTACAGGTATACTTTTGGTAGTGGTAAACGTGAACAAGTATTTATAGTCCGCACGGACGCCAACGGAGACAGTCTCTGGACTCGGGAGTTTGGAGGAGAAAAAGATGATCAGGCATTTTCTATTGACAAAACAGATGACGGTGGTTTAATAATTGCTGGAATGACCAGATCAATGGGTGCAGGTAATCATGATCTTTACATTATTCGCGCAGATTCAAATGGTGATACAATATGGACAAAGACCTATGGATTTCTAAACAATGATCAGGCAAACTCAGTTCGATGCACTCGTGACGGCGGTTTTATCGCTGCCGGGTGGACTACCGACTCTACATCAGCGTATCACATTTATATAGTGCGAACGGACTCTCTTGGCGACAGTTTATGGACGAAAATTTATGACCTTGATGGAAGAAATCCTATGGCCCATTCAATAACTCAAACTAGCGACGGAGGATTCGCTGTTACAGGCAACGATGCAGGCCACAGATACAATTGGGCTTTTCTCATGCGACTGGACTCCCTTGGCGATACTTTGTGGACAAAATGCTATCAACGGATGGCTTTAGGTAAATCTGTTCAGCAAACGAACGACGATGGATTTATAATTACCGGATGGGCAGATCCGGATACGGGTATACCAGTTATTCGTACAGATTCATTTGGAGATACACTCTGGACTAGAATATATCCATCTACGGATGATATTGGTTTAGGCCACAGTATTACTAATGTAAGAGATGGCGGATATGCTTTTACAGGTAATCATATTGGTGCGATGGTTATTTATCGCATTAATGAAGATGGAGATATTCTGTGGTTCAAAAAAATAGAACGCCAGGGCGGCAACCAGGGTAACTCAATAAAACAGACTTCTGATGGCGGTTATATAGTAGCGGGGTCCGGAGCTGTATCGGACTCTGTTGGAACAGGGCCGGATCTTTTCATGGTCAGACTTGCCCCGGATGGAACTGAAATAAAAAATGGGAAACCGGAAGCTTCATTTAAACAAAAAAAATATTCCCTTTCATATGATTTAAAAGGGAGGTCTGTCAATATAACTTTTACTATGCCAACTTCCGCTAATGTCTCACTTGTAGTATATGATTCACAAGGCAGGGAAGTAAAAGTATTAGTTGACAAATACTTGGATAAGGGTTCCCATACTATAAAATGGAATACAAAAAGAGACAGAAGAAAAGCGGCTGCCGGAGGGGTTTATTTTTTAAAATTGTCAGCTAATGGACATACTGTTTTTAAGAAGGTAACGATTGTAAGATAGAAATTAATAATTCTGCCTAATACCACAATCAATAATCATTTTATAAATTCACAATAAATCAAAAAAACATTCCCAAAAATAACCCAAAACCCCTCTACAACAAAGAATGGGTTCATGTTACTGCTGTGTGGAGAGCAGGAGAGCATATAAGACTATATATAAACGGTGAGGAAAAGCCAGATGCTGTTACACCAACCAATGTCGAATTCTGTCCTTCCAACGACTATTACATTGGAGGAGGTCCTTCATCACAATCCTTTAAAGGCGGTGTTGATGAGTTAAGAATATACTCCGGAGCGGATTCCCCTCTCCATATAGAAGCAGAGTATCACAAAAATACTTTTCCGGAACAGTGGCAGGGTACTATACGAAATGTAACTATTGCTTCAAATGATTATGGCATGTTTTGCTATGATGTTCAGTATAAAGATATCGAGGACCTGCACCCCCGGGACACCGTTGAACAGTCAAGTGATACTACATTCAAAGTGGGTTATGGATTCGGTCTCGATCCTCGCTTTTACCCCGATATTGGAAAGGCATTTCAATATTTAATGATTATCGACAATAATGATACAACGTATACTTTGTTTGACTCAGGTAATATAAAAATAGACAAGAATTATAGATTGGAAGCAATTTTCGGTGATTCTGTATTTATTAATCATTTCAGAACAGATGAAGGCTGGATTGTCACAGACAGCGTCGGCTCCGGGACATGGATGCGTTATTTTGACAGTAGTACAGTCTATGAATATCAATTGGCAGCAAAAACTAAGCATTATTATCTTGCAACAGGCGATAAAGATGAAGATCTTGACGGGTTTACATCCATTAAATCCCCTGATATTCAACTGCCTTCATCCGGTATAATTGAGCTCTGTTTCTATTATTATCTGACTCATTCTGAGGACGCGACTAATGATGATTATTTACAGGTTATTATTGAAGGTGCGACATCATCATTGATTGTTCTTGATATCAGGGGTACAAGTACTAAAAAAAATAGAGATAATACCTCCTGGAAAAGTACTATTGTAGACATATCAGCTTTTACCGGTCAGACAATAAACATAGTGATCAAAGCGGCTGATAATGCAAATGACAATATATTGGAAGCCGGTATTGATTGTGTGAAAATAGTTAATAAATAGTTGCAGATCTTCCTTTATATGGGCATTGTTTTACTGTTATATAAAATTTTATTTAAACAGATAGAGATTTTTTTATATAAATTATAGAAAGGTGCTAATTAAACGGCACTTTTCAATGTGAAAATAATCGTTTGTTTCTTTTTACTTTTAAAGGA
>JAUXBV010000407.1 GCA_030619215.1 Fibrobacterota bacterium
TATACCTGGCTTTAAAGGAAAAGCAACGGTGAAGGAGTATACAAAGGAGAATATGACAAAGGGGCTGGATTTAAAAAATCTTGTATTGAAAGGGAATGATACAATAACTATGAAGCCATATTCTTCAATTGCTCTCTTTCTAAAAAAAGGTAAATAGTGGATTTATATAAATAATTAATCCCCAATGGTCCAGTTTCCCGATAATCGCCTCCAGGAGGGGAACAGAGACCGGCTCAGCATGACACCTCCCCCTGTGCCCCGGCCTCTTCACAAGAGGGTGGGTAATATGAGGAAGGGGATATATTCAGGGGGAGGTTGGGGGTTGAAATATGATATGTTAATAGAAAAGAGAGTATTAAAAACGATTACATAAATGCCCCCCTCCTACCATCTCCCCCAATTCCATTCCTCTCTTAATGAGAGGAAGGGGGGGCATTTTTTAATACAATAGTTGAGGTGCGGGAGGGAGAAAGCCATTAAAATATCTGAAGGAAATTAATTTAACGTATAACAGGGAATTGAATCGAAATGAAAACGAAAATAATAATTATACTATTAAGCATAACTTCGACATTACTTAGCACAGACCGTTTTACAATAAATAAGATGCTCGGCCGCGGTATCAACATGGGCAATATGCTTGAAGCCCCGTCTGAAGGAGCATGGGGAGTAACGCTGGATTCAACTTATTTCCCGCTTATTAAAAGTAAAAACTTCTCATCGGTCAGGATCCCGATTCGCTGGTCAACAGAAGAACGCACCCAGGCCACTCCTCCCTATACGGTTAACGACCAGTTTCTTAAAAGAGTCAAATGGGCGGTAGATCAGGCATTGTCAAATAACCTGCTGGCTGTTATCAATACTCATCACTATGATGAGCTGTTTGAGGATCCCGAAGGGCAGCATGACCGTTTTCTCGCTATATGGAGGCAGGTTGCAGATTACTTTAAAGATTACCCGGATTCACTTGTCTTTGAAATTCTCAACGAGCCCAACACCAACCTGACCGCTCAGAAATGGAACACGTTACTTTTAGAAGTGCTCGCAATCATGCGGGAGTCAAACCCGAAGCGCATTGTAATGATCGGGCTTGCTGAGTGGGGAGGGATTGGCGCTTTAAGCAGGCTGAAGCTTCCGGAGAATGACACCAACACCATTCTTACCATCCATTATTACTATCCGTTTATCTTTACCCATCAGGGTGCTGAGTGGGTGGGCAGCTCGGGTCCGTGGGAAGGTACAACATGGAACGGAACGTACCCGGAAAAACAGTCGGTTATAACCGACTTTGAATATGTGAGGAAGTTTGCACAGGAGCATGCAATACCTGTTTACATAGGCGAGTTCGGTGCTTACAGCAAGGCTGATATGGTATCCCGTGCCAGATGGACTTCCTTTTGTGCGCGCCTGTTTGAGAAATATGGGTTCAGCTGGTCATACTGGGAGTTCTGCTCAGGTTTCGGTGTCTATGACCCGGAGGCCCATACATGGCGCGATGAACTGGTCGATGCGCTTATCTCAAACGACACCTCAATTCTGTCAATGGAGCCGTATCAAATAGCAATAAAAGAAAACCTTCTTAAAAACGGCGATTTCTCCGATGGTAAAAGGTACTGGACATTCGGCGCATGGAACGGCAGCGATGCAAGCTCAAGTGTAACAGATAGCGTTTTTCATGTTGACATCACTGATGCGGGGACTAATATATGGGACATACAATTGACCCAGGACAATGTTACTCTCCAAAAGGGAAGCAGGTATACCTTTATGTTTGATGCCTGGGCAAACAGTGAGAGGCCTCTGGCTGCAGGTGTTGAAAACACTGAAGATTATGCGCCCTATGCACCCATACCCTGCGCACTTCTCGGCAAACAGAAGAGAACGTTTTCCTATGTATTTATAATGCCGCAAACTCGTACCGATGCCCGCGCGGTATTTAATTTTGGCTGCGATACAACGGGTGTTCATGTTGATAATGTCCGCCTGGGCCTCTTTGACAGCCTTGCTATCCCAATAATCCACAATTTCCCTGAGTCAAATGCTTTTAATGGCCTGAATCTAAGACCTGTATTTAACAAAGGGAAAGGTACAATCCGGTTTTCCCTTTCTCATACTGCTAAAATATCCTTTACCATGTCGGATTTAAAGGGGCGCCAATTATGGTATACCACAGTTAACGGCAATTGCGGCAGGAATTTAATTTCATTACCGGCCCGCATCAAACCTTCAGCAGGGGTTTATTACCTGAGGGCTACATTTGATGGCTGTAATGGAAAGAGGGAGACGGTTGTTAAACCGTGGCTGGTTTTGTTGTAGTATAAATAATGGGGATGTTGTGAAAAAATCTTTCCTTCTTTTTGTAATATGTTTTTTGATCTGTAAAAATCTTTTTTCATACGACTACTTGAATTATACCTCTCCTTATATTTCATCAGATTATACTGAAGCAATGCGCGTGGCGGTTAAATTCTTCGGCGGTCAGCGCTGCGGTGACACCCATAACTGGATGCTACATGACCACGATGGCCTTCCTGTCAAGGTTTGTCATACTCAGGATGCCCATGAGGGACACGATGTAACCGGAGGATGGCATGATTGCGGCGATCATATAAAGGTGGCAGTTACCATGGGCTATGCTGCACTCTGCCTTTTAGTTGCGTACGATATCTGGCCACAGGCATTCCGTGATACCTATGATCCGGAATACGGCCCGGTTAACGGCATACCTGATGTGCTGGATGAGGTTAAGATTGCAACCGATTTTTTTATTAAATCATTCCCTGACGACAATACTTTTGTTTATTATGTCGGCAAAGGTGAATATGACCATAAGAGGTGGTCACCTTCGTCAATCCAGTCGGGGCTCGGTGTTGAGCTGGGTGGCGATCCCAGGCCCTCTGCTGCAACCTCCTCAACCGGCGGAGCGCAGGCTGCGGCGTATGCAGCAGCCCTGGCCCTCATGGCAATTCACTATCCTGATGCAAACTATAGAAATACCTGTAAAGAAAATGCTATTAAGCTATATACCTATGCCAAAAGCCACCCCGGAAATGTATCAATACCCTCTTTCTATCCTTCACCCAATTCTGAAACAAGCGACGAGATGGGGTTGTGCGCCATTCTGTTATTCAGATTAACAAATGACGAGACTTATAAAAACGAAGCGGTAGGATATCTTGCAGGTAAATGGGAATCGAATTACCCCCTTGCCTGGGACACTGTCGCAGACATGCTTTACTACTACCTGTTAAAATATGTTGATAAGAATGTCAGCAACGGCTCCGGCGGTTATATCAGGAATTTTATCAAGAAAAATATGTTTACCCTTGCAATACCTGCCGGAAACCCAAACCCGGAAGGCTTTCCCTTTTTCCAAAACCGGTGGGGGACAAACAAGCTTGCCTGCGGCAGTGCCTTTGCTTCTGCACTCTATCATAAACTGCTTGTTGATGAGGTAATAACCGATACTGATGAGAATAAAGAATTATCCAGAAAGTTTAACCGGAGGATCGTTGACTATATGCTGGGAGAGAATGAGTTTGACCACCCCTTTATTCACGGATACAAAGGCGATATGACCCACAGAATCCATCACCGCAATGCCTTCGGGTCAACAACAGAACATACCACAACAGAAGAAAAAAATACCCTGCCTTTGAAATTCGCCTCAGGCGGCCTTATCGGCGGGCCTTCGGATTACAACTCCTTCCAGAATATCATTGAAGGTGGAGATCTGTTCAAGGAAACCGAAGGAGGATGTGATTATAACGGCCCATTTATCGGTGCTCTCGCAAATATTGTTGCTGAGCTGGATCCGATAGGTATAAGCCAAGATAATGAAAGTTTTGAATTGTTTAAGAATGGAATCAAGACTATGCCTGATGGTAAAATCGTAATTACTTTATCCATAGATTATTCAGGTGTTGTTGATGTTCAAGTATTGGATGTAAAGGGGAGAGTTATAAAAAAATCTGTAGGTAAGTATTATAAAAAGGGAATACATGAAGTTAGAATTAACAATAATAAAAATACAATTAATAATGGTGTTTATATTGTAAGAGTTAGTCAGGGCGGAGAGATGATTAGTGGAATAAAGTTTATGCTTTATTATTGATAAAGGTGAAAAAATATTGAATATAAAAAAAATGTCTGACTCAGGATAACCAGGATTAAAA
>JAUXBV010000285.1 GCA_030619215.1 Fibrobacterota bacterium
AACATTATTTAAAACCATAGTATATTTTTAATAACAAATTGGTAATCCCAGCCATTTTTTTATAGATTAGAATATAGGGGGGGCATCTCGATAAAGGCCTACATTATTCTATAACTGTAAAATGTCTTTATAGTATTGTAAATAAACAGCTGAATATAACCATAATAATTTTAACCCGGAGGTTATATGCTCAAAAAACTTTTCACTTTATTATTAATTCCCGGCTTATTGCTCTCTGCCGAGCTTACCAAAAAACTTACCTTCCCCTCGCCGCAGGTAGTAAAGGGGAAAATATACATGCCGGGATGCAACACTATCCGCGAACCCTTTGCACCATCGCTCGTGCAAAAAGGTGTTTGTCTCATGCTTCCTAAGGGGCATAAGGCTGTCTCATACACTGTTTCGCATGGCGAGCCTGTTGTTCTGGCCGGGACACATTATGTCAAACCGTTCAAACAGGGGGGAAGAATTTCTTTCAAGCCGCCCGCAGACTATTATACACGCAGCTCAGCGATATATGATAAAAACGAATTCTACCCGGCTGAGGCCAAATCGGAATTCTTTACAACGCAATATAAGAACGGTATTGCTATGTTTGTTGCAAACGTTAAACCGGTGCAGTATAACCCGGTAACAGGAGTAATAAAATATTACCCGTATATGTCCGTTAATGTAACGACAGAAGCTGTAGGAAATGCTCCCATTGTTAAGTTTACCCCTCTGGTCAAGAGCCTTCTGAGCCTCCAGGTGGACAATCCCGAAGCTTTGGAGGGAATACCCTTCACCAAACCTCGCGCAGACGCTTACCAATATTTAATAGTCACCACTGATGCGCTGAAAGACGCCTATAATACGTTTATTGAATTTAACAGGCGAAGGGGCCTTAAATCACAGGTTCAGACGATGGCATGGATAAAATCCAATGTAAGTGGTACTGATGACGCAGACAAGCTCAGGACCTATATCAAGGACCAGTATGATAATAACGATATTATCTTTGTTCTTCTTGGAGCGGACGACGATAATAGTAATGCAAACGATATTCCGCACAGAGGAATGAAGGCGGCATTATACGACTATGGCACGGATTATATCAATGACAATGATGTTGCGGCAGACCTCTATTTTTCATGCCTTGACGGAACGTGGAAAAATTCTGGTAGCAGTTACTATGGTGAGTTTGGTTCGGAGGATATAGGATGGGAAGTATACGCAGCCCGCTTTCCTGTTGACGATGCCACTGAATTGAATAATATGGTAAATAAAACCATCAAATACTCAGAGCAGCCTGTAGCTGGTGAAGTAAATAATAATTTACTTGCCGGCGAGCATCTCTGGGGACCTCCCGACCATCCGGTAGAGTGCTGGGGTGGAGACTGCATTGAGCAATATATGGGAACGTGTACAAAGAATAACTACACAACTATCGGATTTACCGCCGACGATTGGAATTCGGAAAGATTATACGATAAAAATTCAAGCTGGACCAAACAGACATTTATCAATACGGTTAATAATGATAAAATTGCATGGATTGACCATGTAGGCCATTCAAACACCAGCTATATTATGAAACTTTATACGAGTGATGTTACCACTACAAATTTTAAAAATACCGGCACAAATGCCAATTTCTTTATGGCAACTACCTGGGGCTGTTATCCCGGTTCATTCGATAACAGAAGTCCTGGTGGAAGCTATGGCTCTGATTGTATTGCTGAAAAATTTACCGCAGGTATCTCAAATGGAGCTGTAGCGTTTCTCAGTAATACAAGATACGGCCTGGGTGACGATGGAAAGGCAAGCGCTGACGGCACCGACGGCTCGAACCACAGGTACCAGAGGTGGTTTCATGATGCTATTTTCAACAAAAAGATTCATTACATAGAGATGATGAATGCTTATTCAAAAGAGGTTAACAAAGATCTTATCTGTGAGTCCGATATTCAAGCAGCTCCTTACTTCGGACAGATGAAATATTGCGGATATGAGCTGTGCATCATGGGAGACCCTGCTCTTTCTCTCTGGACTGCCACTCCGCAGCAGCTTACAGCTGACCACCCAACAACAATAGCTGCCAATGCCACGAGCTTTTCCTGGGATACAAAAAAGGCATATACGACGGTTGCCCTGCTTGACGGAGCGCGGGGTGAGATTCTCTGCGCACAAATTACCGGCGAGGACGGCAAGTGTGATATCACCGGTGATGCCCTTACTACTTACTTGGCAGCCAATTCCGGTGGAAAACTCGGTATCCATGTTAAGGCTCATAACTTCCTGCCCTATGCAGGGGAAATACAGATTAGCGGGACCGGCATCTCCAATAAAATCGATATTGTATTAAACAGGAATTTTGTTATCGGTAAATCCAATAAAATAACCTACTCTCTGTCAACTCAGGGGATGGTTGCTATTTCTATCTATGACTCAAAAGGCGCATTGGTCAAAACGTTGGTAAACGAATTCCAAAGTGCCGGCGATCATTCAATACTTTTCAGCAGCAAAAGTCTGAGCAATGGTATTTATTATTTAAAAATGACTGCCAACAATAGTAACCTGGTTGAGAAATTTGTTGTAACAAAGTAACTATCCGTTTTGGAAGGTACTTTAAATTAATGTCTCTCTTTACAGAGAGGCATTTTTTTATTACACAACTTCATAAAAAACATGGGCTTTAAATTTTTCTAACCGTGTTTCTATACAAAGCATAAATTGCTTTTTTCAACAATATTAATTTTGATTATTATACAGTTTTTGACTATATTTATTTATAGAGGTTAATGGGGAGAATTATACCACAAATTCGTTTATCGTAAGATCACCTTTCTTATTTTTCACAATTATCGTAAAAAATAAATAAAATAGTAATAAATAAATCTTTAACTGGAGGTAATATGTATAAAAAGCTTTTGCCTGTTCTGTTAATCCCCGTAATAGTATTTTCCGCAGTACTCGAACAGGAATACACCTTTAGCAAACCTTTTGTAGAAAATGGCATTGTATGTATGGAAGGATGCCGCCCCATAAAAGATCCCTTTACACCATGCGTATCGATAAAAACAGTCAGGCTTTTGGTTCCCTACGGCCGGAAACCCGTTTCATACAGTGTTTCCTATGGTGAAGCAACGTACCTGGAGGGAGCGCATGAGGTTGCTATTTTCAAGCCGGGCGGGAGAATCTCCGTAGGGCCTCCGGCCGGGTATTTCACACGTAAATCACCTATCTGCAGTAATAATGAATTTTACCCGCAAATATCAAGATCAAACCATTTTTACACGCAGCAAAAAAATGGATTCGCTATCTTTATTGCTAAAATCAACCCTGTTCAGTATAACCCTGTAACAGGAGTGATACGGTTCTATACAAACATCAGGGTTTCCGTAACTACTGAAACCGCGCGTGGTCCTGTTCGTAAACTGTTCCCTTATACAAAAAGCTTACTTCAGCTTTATTCAGACAATCCTGAATTACTTGACAATGTACCCTACACTCAAAAAAGAGCGGACAGTTATGAATATTTGATAGTGACAACAGATGCTTTGACAAACTCTTTTGGCCCTCTTGTTGAATTTAATACAAGAAGAGGTTTAAGAACCCAAATCCAGACAATACAATATGTCAAATCAAATGTAACCGGCAGTGATGATCCTGATAAACTCAGAAATTATATAATAGATCAATATGAGAATAACAATATTGTCTTTGTGCTGCTCGGTGAAGATGATGACAACAATGATGCCAACGATGTGCCACATCGTGGATTGCGCTCAGCAATGTACGATTACGGTACCGACTACTACGATGATAAGGATGTTTGTGCAGATATGTATTATTCTTGTCTTGACGGGGACTGGAAGGACAACAATCAATATTATGGCGAATACGGCACTGAAGATATCGGATGGGAAGTATATACTGCCCGCTTCTGTGTTGATAATGCAACTGAGTTAACCAACATAATGAATAAAACAATTAAATACTCGGAACAACCCGTCAGGGATCAAGTGAAAAATAATTTAGTTGCAGGAGAATATTCCTGGGGCCCTCCTGACCACCCGGTAGAATGCTATACAAAATACGAGCTGGAAATCCTGCGGGACTCAATAATCATTAAAAATGGTTTTACAACTTTTGGATTTGGAAGCAGCTGGTTAAACGATACATTATTCGATGCGGATAGAACCTGGAATAAGTCAGACTTTATCAGCAAGATGAAAAATAATAACATTACCTGGATTAACCATGGTGGACACTCAAATAACACGTATACCCTGAAAACATCCGTTAGCGATGTGAATAACTCTAATTTTGATAATAACGGCACCAATGCCAATTTCTGGATTGCCTATTGTCATGGCTGCTACCAGGGCTCATGGGATAACAGAACTTCCAGTGGTAGTTATTCCAGCACTGATTGTATAGGGGAAGCATGGACGTCAGGGATCCAGAACGGTGCAGTGGCTTTCATCAGTAACAGCCGTTATGGACTGGGTGATGACGGGACTGTAAGCCCTGACGGATCGGACGGCTCAAGCCCCAGGTTTCAAAGATACTTTCACGATGCAATCTTCGGCCAAAAAATCCACTATCTGGAAATGATGAACGGCTATTCAAAAGAGGTGAATGCAGACCTTGTCTGTATCCCCGAATCCCAGATCGACCAACCCAAATACTTCGGACAGGCGAAATATGTATGCTACGAAGTTTGTGTTGAAGGTGACCCGGCTCTTTCGATATGGACTGAAATACCTGAGGAATTACAGGCAGACCACCCTGCCACGATAAAATCTGACGCTACAGGATTTACATGGGATACAAAAAAGGCATATACAACGGTTGCCCTGCTTGACGGAGCACGGGGCGACATTCTCTGCTCGCAAATAACCGGCGAGGACGGTAAGTGCGAAATTACCGAAGAGGCCCTGACAACTTATCTGGCAGCCAATCCCAATGGTAAGCTGGGTATAAATGTAAAGGCTCACAATTTTCTGCCCTATTCAGGTGAAATACAGATTGAGCCCGGCTCCGGTATTGTAACTGATACAAAATTCATCCTGAATAACAATATTGCGATATTTGGAAAAACCATTTATATCGCTTATACGCTGTTTAATGATGGATTTGTTAAACTGTCGGTTTTTGACTCCAAAGGAGCACTGGTAAAAACAGTAAAGAATGAGCTTCAGCATTCCGGCGAGCATTCAACGGCATTTAGCAGTGATAAGCTAAGCAATGGGATCTATTATCTGAGAATGGCTGTTAACAACAATAAACTGGTACGGAAATTTGTTGTAACAAAGTAATAACATTATGTTAAGCAGAAGGATATGCTAATAGCATTTCTGCTGTTACATAACGTTATACAAATACCCTGAAGGGCACTGGGTAAATTTGCACCTTGTACCGATAAATCGGTACCTTGTGCTTTAGTATAACATTTATTTTAGCTGATAA
>JAUXBV010000262.1 GCA_030619215.1 Fibrobacterota bacterium
GATACAACTGCAAGGATAATAAGGATTCCCATAGTTACCCATATTATCTGTGTCCTGAATATACTGGAAAGAGGGCCGCCCGTATGAACATAGGTGGCGCTGTAAACCAGGAAAATGCCAATAACCCATAAGAGTATAATTGCAAAGAAAAGGGAGAAGTCAAATTGACCTTTTCTCCCGGTGGTTTCAATCATAGCTTTCGCTTCTCCTTCAGTTTTTTCTGCGAGTAGTATTCTACCAACTCTTTTCCCTCCTCGGTTTCTGCAAAATAATACCGCATTATACTGCCTACAATAGGTGCGGCAACAGTTCCGCCGTGCCCTGCATTTTCAACAACAGCAGCAACCGCAATAACCGGATCGTCACAAGGTGCACAGGCAATAAAGAGTCCATGCGTTTTTTCCCCGTGAGGATTTTCTGCGCTTCCGCTTTTTCCCCCAACCCGGACACCCGGCACTCGCGCTCTCCGGCCGGTACCGCCTGCTCCTACAATAACATCCTCCATAGCAAGTTGAATTGTTTCAATAATGTTGTCTTCAATATTGAGCTCATGCTTTATCTCCGGCATAACCTGTTTGATGACAATACCGTCCTGGCTTCTTTCTTCCTTAAGAATAAAAGGCCTGTAAACAGCTTCTCCGTTTCCCAGTGCGCCAACCATCATAGCAAGCTGAAGGGGTGTAAAAATCTGCGCCTGGCCGATTGCAAGGTCGAGAACGATTCCCTTTGTCCATGTCCATTTTTTTTTCGCGAATCGCTTGTTATACGCTTCCTCACCTGAACGCCAGCCGCTCTTTTCACGAGGCAGGTCAATACCGCTGAATTCACCAAGGCCCAACTGTTTTGCATAGGAGTTTATAATTATATCTCCCACTTTGAGGCCTACCTGATAGAAATACACATTGCAGGATACCTTGACGGCATCGCGGAACTGCAGCCTTCCATGTCCTTTGGCATACCAGCATTTCTTGGAAATATTGCCGAATCTATAAGCGCCCGTGCAGGAGCGACGCATGTATCCCTTCGGGGTGATTTTACCGCTGCCTAAACCGGCAAGCCCACTGACAAGTTTGAATGTTGAACCCGGTGGATAGGTGCCGGTGGTTGCTCTATTGTTAAGTGGCAGGTTGGGATCGCGGACTGTTTCCGCCCATGATTTTGAGCGCAGTGTTGCTGCAAGTGAAAACATATTTGGGTCGATAGACGGGCTGCTGAGCATTGCCAGGACTTCACCGTTTTGGGGGTTTATAGCAACAACAGCACCTTTTAGTGAGTCAGGAAATACTTTATATGCAACCTTTTGTAATCGTGAGTCAATGGTAAGGTAAAGGGTGTTTCCGGCAATAGGGTCTTTCCGCGGCATATGCTTAATAGGTCCCAGGCTTCTGCCGTATGCATTTACCTCGATATATTCAAGCCCGTTTTTCCCGCGCAGTGTAGTTTCATACTGCTTTTCAATTCCTGCCTGTCCAATGTTATCCCCATAATGATAGCCGATTTCCTTAAGTGAATCAAATATCGCTTCGGGGATCTCACTCATATACCCGAGGACATGAAAAGCCTTTTTGCCTAAAGGGTACTCCCTGCGGGATTCTGTTTTAACAATAATACCCGGGAGCTCCATCGAGTGCTCTTCGACAATGCTGACAATATCAATAGAGACATCTTCTTTGAGGCGGGTCGCATCAAAACGGCGCCTCTTTGCTTTTTTGATACGTTTTGTCAATTCCAGGCTGTCAAAAATCGGCTCATCGTTTCTATCATGGATTTTTAAAAGGTTGGATACAATGTCAACTTTTTTATTCATTTTATAGGGGATGATACAGATAGAGTAGGATGGGCGGTTCCTTGCCAGTACAATGCCGTTGCGGTCGAAAATAAGCCCTCTCGGGGCATTGAGATTTTGAAGCTGCATCTGGTTCTCTTTTGAGAGCCTGATATTGGTTCCTGCCCGAACAACCTGAATGTAAAAAAGCCGGATGAAAAGGATAATGAAAAAGAAAGAGATTATCCCAATGAGCCATACGCTCTTCTGCATTCTTTCCTGAAGTTCATCCTGGAGATGGGCATTTTTCGGCATGGTCTCTGCCTTATCGTTTCAGGTTTGGTTTTATGGTTGTGTTCCACAGAATTACTATAAATGTAACAATAATGGTATAAACAGCGCGTGGTAAGGTGCGTGTAAAAAGATCCGGGATTAATGGTATTATGGAGCTGCCATTTTTTATAAGCTCCGCCCCGAAAAATATTATGTCATGTATGAAAAAACTTATTAAAAGAATTATAATTTTCATTATTGTATCCGTTCGCATAACTTTTTCATTAAAGAAACCCAGAAAGAAGCCAATAACGGTTTTGGCAAGTGCGTTCTGCCCCAGCATCGACGGTGAATAAAGGTCAAGACTAAGGCCCAGAAAGAAACCGATAAAAATGCCCGGCATGACCCCATGTCTCATACACATGAAGGCGAAAACCATGATGATCAGGTCAGGTTGTATACTGAAGATAGCAATAGAAGGGATGAGTGTCGTCTGGAGAATCAGACAAACGATAAAAGCGGCAAGCCATTTTAATATTGTTTCACCCATTATTCTATATTGATCGAATCAAGCTCTGAAAGAAAGGCGGCCCATTGTGGATCGAGCTGCATGACAAAGACCTCTTCGATATGCTCGAAATCGACGCATGGTTTAATAGAGACGTCTTTAAAGAGCGGATCGTCACTATCCTTTATGCCGGTAACAATACCGACATTGAGCCCCTTCGGGTATATACCACCGAGCCCCGACGTGACAATCGTATCGCCGTTGTTTACCTCAGCATGTTTTCTATACTGGACAAAAAAGTTTTTACTGTCTATGGTCTCTAAAATTCCAACCTCATGATTTTTTTTAATCATTACACTGATGCGTTCGGAAGGATCACGGACAAGCTGAACGAGGCTGATGTTTTGCATAACCTGCGTTATTTTTCCAATAACGCCGTCTTTGTTGACAACAGGCATATATTTAGAGACGCCCTGTTTTTTTCCGATACTAATGACAATCGAACGGTAGATATAGGAAGGCTCGCGCACTACTGCACGGGCAGGGAGGAGGGTGTAAGAGATCTTTTTTTCGAAGCCAAGGAGCCCGCGAAGCCGTTTGTTTTCAGCCGCAACTTCTTCAAGGAGCGCATATTTTGTGCTGAGGTTTGTGATTTCCTCTTTGAGTTTTTTGTTCTCGGCAAAAATATTTTTGATGCGCGTGGCCTGATGTGCGGTAAACTGAAAGGGGTAGAAAATGGAAACGGTAAGCGAGCGGGCGATTTTCTGTTGCCTTCCAGTATTGGCAGTGAGCATTAATAGACTAAGGAAAACGGTAAGGAAAAGAGAGGAAACGTCTTTATGTCTAATTATAAATTGAATGATCCAATACATAGATATATACGTATCTTAAGAAAAAGGCGGCTGAGAATGAGGTATTATCTACCCCGTTTTGAATTGGTCATGAGTACCGATTTATAGGTATCGAGTTGCTCAATTATATTTAAAGCACCGCGCGCGACACAGGTTAAGGGCTCATCGATAACATTTACGGGAAGGTTTGTTTCCTGGCGGAGCCTCTCATCAAGGCCGCGCAGTTGAGAGCCACCGCCGGTCATTATAATTCCCTTGTCAAGAATGTCTGCCGACAGCTCCGGAGGTGTCTGCTCCAGGGCCTGTTTGACAGCTTCCACTATTGTTGAGATCGGTTCATTCAACGCGTCGCGGATTTCCGTTGACGTTATACGCAGCGTTTTGGGTATACCTGCAACGAGGTCACGGCCCTTGACCTCCATCTCAAGCTCATCTTCCAGAGGGAATGCCGAGCCGATTTGAATTTTTATCTGTTCCGCAGTGCTTTCGCCGACAAGAAGATTGTATGTTTTTTTAAGATAGGATACAATCGACTCATCCATCTCGTCACCTGCAATACGTACTGACATATCGCAGACCATGCCGAAAAGGGCAAGTACCGCTATTTCCGCAGTACCGCCACCTATATCAATGACCATATTACCTGAAGGTTCGTTTACAGGGATACCCATACCTATAGCTGAAGCCATTGGTTCAGCCACAAGATATACCTCCCTGACACCGGCGCTCTCCGCAGAGTCTACCACCGCCCGTTTCTCCACCTCGGTGATGCCGGAAGGGACGCCGATTACGGCCCGGGGCCGGAAAAAAGACGGGTATTTCTGAACTTTTTTGATAAAATATTTAAGCATATGCTCGACTAAATCGAAATCGGCAATAACACCGTCTTTCATAGGGCGGATAGCTTCAATTTCCCCGGGTGTTCGCCCGAGCATACGCTTTGCTTCACCGCCGATGGCAAGGACTCTTTTTGTCGACTTGTCAAGTGCGACAACAGACGGTTCTTCAATAAGAAGGCCTCGCCCCCTCACATAAATAAGGGTGTTTGCCGTACCTAAATCAATCCCTAAATCATTCGCCAGAAAAGGAAACAATCCCATGAATAATTCTCTCGTCAAGAAAGTATAAATCTTTGTAATGCTATAAGTTATAAAGAAAATACTTTAATAGCATAAATAATAAAAAGCTTTTATATAGAGTATTTCTCTATTACAATTTAAAAAGTATCTCAATTATACGGTTTGTTAAAATAAATGTCCAGTGTTAAGTTAAATTTCAGTACAATCCTGTTTTTCATAGGAGTCAACCTGAAAATTGTACAATTTATTAATTTATTGATTTTGCGTTGTATCCTGCGGAGTGATAATAAGTGGTTTCTTAATAGTTACTGTTTCTTTGGGTTTTTTAGTTTTTTTACTTTTAAGATAATAGGTGATACCGGTACGCCATTTGATCTCTGCATCATCAACGAATTTTGGTACTGTAAAGGAGGCGTCAACAGCAAGAGGGTCAAACTTCAGGCCAACACCGAAATTTATTACTTCGGTAGGCATGTTAATTCTTTTACCGAGACGTATTGCCAGGGGCGGCAGCACCCAGACTTCGGCGCCAAGAGGAAATGTGAAACGGTCCCTGATATGCTTTGTAAATTCATCACTCTTATCCCGAACATTCCGGTATACAATATCAAAAGCTACAGTATACGGCATTTCCCTTAAGCTGTCAGTCCAGGCTACTCCTAACCGGCTGTTTACCGGAAGAGATTCACCCTTACCCCAGGCGCTTTTGGAATCATCGCCGAGCATGGGCGTTGACGTCCCAAGATAGAGGATTGAAATTCCCAAAGTAAGGCGTTCGGGTATTGGTACGTAGACAGCCCCGGCGCTGAATGAAAAAGCATAGGCATATTCCTCATGAATTCTGTCCTGCGTCCCATTGAGACACAGAGCAAAGGCAAAATCACTCCATTGTGAGAAACCGACATTGAGTGACATGTTTATAAATTGCTGTGAGAAAGAGGCGTCATAATAAGGAAGATTTCCCCAGAAGTTAGTCTCATAAATATTTTCTATTGATGCATTGTTAAAGCTGAGACCGAAAAACCATCTTTCCAGAAACAATACCCCTTCCAGTTGAGGATGCTGGAAATCTGCTTTCGGATGTTGTCCATACTCAGCCGCAAGGTAACTTTTTTTTAGCAGGAAAGGAAGGGCGGGGTTATAATAGGAAAATCCCTTACCTGCTTGGGCTGTTCCAGCATTGCCCATCGCTATAAGATGAGGATTTAAAGGAACTTCGAGGAAATGAAAGCCGGTATTGGCTGCATCTTTTGTGATGTCATAGGCATGAATACCAATAACTAAAA
>JAUXBV010000447.1 GCA_030619215.1 Fibrobacterota bacterium
ACATAAGACTTAAATAATCTTAAACGATATTATTTACCGAACACGCAATCAATTATTCTAATAATTTTTATTGTACTAAAGCACAAGGTGCCGATTTATCGGTACAAAGTACAAATTTATTTGTATAACATTATGTAAAAGCAGACAACCGCTTTCAGCGTCTGCTGCTTAACATACTGTTTAACAATTTCAAGGAGGTTTTATGATTCATACACTAAAACACAAACTGCTGCCATGTTGTCTCATTATAAGCTGCTTTTTCCTTTCAATTTCTGCAAAAGACAATGAGCTGCTTGGCGCCGGCGCGACATTTCCCTATCCTCTTTACTCAAAAATGTTTGATGTTTATTACAAACAGTATGGAGTAAAAATTAATTATCAGTCTATCGGTTCAGGCGGCGGTATACGTCAGCTTGAGAGCAAAACAGTTGATTTTGGCGCTACAGACGCATTTATGAACAGGGAAAAGTTAATCAATGCGCCTGCTGAAATAGTACATATTCCCATGTGTCTGGGGGCGGTAGTAATTACTTATAATTTGCCTGGGAATCCCGGACTGAGACTGACGCCAAAAGTACTGGCGGATATTTTTCTTGGAAATATAACCAAATGGAATGACAAACGCATTGCAGGACTCAACCCCGGTGTTAAACTGCCGAAGATGCAAATTATGGTCGTTCACCGATCTGACGGCAGCGGCACAAGCTTCATTTTTACGGATTATTTATCAAAAGTCAGCCTGCAATGGAAAAGCAATGTAGGCAAAGGAAAAGCGGTCAAATGGCCGGCAGGGCTTGGCGCAAAAGGAAACGAAGGGGTTTCCGGACTTGTCAAACAGATGATTGGAAGTGTCGGTTACTGTGAGCTTGCCTATGCTCTGCATAATAACATGCCGCAGGCACGTATCAGGAACAAAAAAGGCAATTTTATTAAACCGGAAATATCATCTATCAGTCTTGCTGCAGCACAAGAGCTCCCGGCAGATACGCGTGTCTCCCTTACGGATACGGATGCAGATAAAGGATATCCTCTGTCAAGTTTTACCTGGATTATTCTGTATAAAGAGCAAAACTATAAAAATCGCACAAGGGAAAAAGCAAAACAACTGGTAAAACTGATCAACTGGATGATTCATGACGGGCAGAAATACACCAAGCCGCTTGACTATGCGCCGCTTTCGGAGCAGGCAGTAGAAAAAGCAGAAGCGCTTTTAGGCACAATATTCTATAAAGGTAAAAAATTAAATCAGCAATAACGGTATTTTTAAAATCTAACAAAATTCTAACAATTCTGCAATAAAATACCAATACGCATATACGAAATTTATACATAGAAAATCACAATAGAACAAATGAAAACATTGAAGAATTTGCATTATGGCAAGCGCAGTAATAGAAAAGAATAAATACATTATTGGTGAAACGATCTATAAACATGCGTTATCAGGATCTGCAGTTCTTATGATAATGCTGCTTCTGGGAATTTTTATTACCCTTCTCATCTCATCACATCTTTCATTAAAATATTTCGGAATCAAATTTATTTTCAGTACAGAGTGGGACCCTGTCAATGGAGTTTTCGGCGCTTTACCCTTTCTGGCCGGTACGGTCTTCACCTCCTTTCTTGCTATATTATTATCCATACCTTTTTCAATGGCTGTAGCGCTTTTTCTTGGAGAATATTTTCGCAAAGGGCCGTTTTCTTCATTCCTGCGAAGCATGATTGAAGTTATGGCAGGTATTCCATCTGTTATTTACGGTTTCTGGGGGCTCTTTTTTTTAGTGCCGATTGTCCGCTCATTGGAAATGGCTGTCGGAGCAACGCCTTATGGCGTGGGCATCCTGTCAGCTTCGGTTATACTTGCAATAATGATAATTCCCTACACCGCATCAGTTGCACGGGAAGTTATCACAATGGTGCCCGCGACATTGAAGGAAGCGGCATACTCTCTTGGCGCTACACGGCTGGAAGTTATTATGAACGTAATACTCCCTTATGCCAAATCCGGTATCTTTGCCGGAATACTGCTTTCACTTGGCAGGGCGATTGGTGAAACTATGGCAGTAACTATGATCATTGGAAATATGAATGCAATGCCGAGGGGTATTTTCAGCCCGGCTAATACCATGGCAAGTATTATTGCAAACGAATTTACCGAAGCAACAGAGGCAATCTATCTGTCCGCTATTCTGGAAATAGGTTTGATTCTTTTTCTGCTGTCATTTGTAATTAATATCGCCGGTAAAGTTATAATTAATCACCTTCATAAAAAATAGGGGCCACAACAAATGTCGGATTTAAAAAGCAGTATTCATCAATCAAACAGGGGTGTTTCCAGGCGTAAGCTGCTGAACATTGTTTTTGGCGCAGGTGTAATAGTGTTATCAGTAACTTCTATAATACCCTTGTTTCTTATTCTTTCACATATTTTCAAGGAGGGCATTGCATCTATTAGCCTATCCTTTTTTGTCAACCTGCCTAAACCGGTCGGCGAAACCGGAGGTGGTATTTTTAATGCACTTATCGGGACTGTAATCTTAGTGGTTCTCGCATCACTTATTTCTTTACCTCCGGGTATTGCAGCGGGTATATATCTATCTGAAAATAATTCAGGGAAAATTGCCGGTTTTGCACGATTATGCATGGAAACACTGCAAGGGGTACCATCGATAGTAATAGGAATTATTGCATATATATGGATAGTAAAACCGATGGGAGGATTTTCCACTCTGTCGGGCGCCATAGCTCTTGCAATAATGATGCTTCCTGTTGTTGTGAGGACAACGGAGGAGACATTGAGATTGGTGCCGGTCAGCCTCAAGGAAGCTTCCCTTGCTTTAGGCGCGCCATATTATTTAACGGTTATAAAGGTTATTCTTCCGGCAGGACTCAGTGGTATTGTAACGGGAATATTATTAAGTATTGCAAGAATCTCCGGAGAAACAGCGCCGCTGCTTTTTACTGCGTTTGGAAATCCGTTTATCAATTATAATATTTTAAAACCAATAAGCTCCTTACCGCAGATTATCTTTAATTATGCGATCAGTCCGTATGAAGATTGGCATGCACTTGCATGGGGAGCGTCGCTGGTCCTTATTACCTTTGTGCTGAGTATGAATATAATGTCAAAACTTATTGCAATGCGGTGGAAAACAGAATTCTGATACTTTTTCAGAGAGAGTAAATGTTATGGCAAAGGAAACCATTTTTATAGTCGAGGATGAGGAAGATATTCTTGAGTTGATTTCGTATAATCTTATAAAAGACGGATACCGGACAAAAGGTTTTTTGAATGGAGAGGATCTGCTTTCAGCATTGAAGAAAGGAAACGCAGATTTAATAATTCTTGATCTTATGCTTCCGGGAATAGACGGCCTTGAAGTTTGTAAAGATATTAAAAAGAATAAAGAAACAGAAGATATTCCTGTAATAATGGTCACAGCAAAGGGAGAAGAGGCTGATATAGTAATAGGTCTTGAACTTGGAGCTGATGACTACATTGTAAAACCCTTCAGTCCGCGAATTCTTATTGCGCGGGTGAAAACTGTGCTGCGAAGAAAAAAACAGGTTAATGATATCAGCAGGGACAACATTTCAATTAAAGGAATAGAAATTAATCCGGGACGTCATGAGGTTCTTGTCGAAGGGGAAAAAGTCGAGCTTACAGCCTCGGAGTTCAGCGCTCTTCATTTTCTTGCAGGCAGGCCCGGATGGGTGTTTACCCGTTATCAAATAGTTGAAAATGTACATGGGTATAATTACCCGGTCACCGACAGAAGTATTGACGTTCTTATGGTCAGTATACGTAAGAAGCTCGGCAAGGCCGGAAATAATATTGAAACAGTCAGAGGAATCGGTTACCGTTTTAAGGAT
>JAUXBV010000223.1 GCA_030619215.1 Fibrobacterota bacterium
GAGATTGTTGGTTTAATGGTGTCAGCCAGGGCAAGAAAAGGGTATGCCATATCAGTACCGGAAATCATGGTCCAGACCACACTGTCTTCAGCTTCGCTTTCGTATATCACGTTCAGAGGGCCGGCGATATCTTTATAGATGTTTTTATTATTGTTGGAGATAAGAGAGCGGACAGGGTCATATCTCATGCCGATCTTGAAATCTGGAATCTGCAGGTTCGGTTTACTGAAACGGAAACCGGTGCCGCCCAGATCGACTGTTCCATTGGGTAGTGCAACCTGACGATTATACCCTCTCAGGGTATCGGAAAAATCAAACGGGGTAATCGAGATTATAATTATCCTTCCATTCATTGCATAGACAGTATCCGGCTTATCCGAAGAGAGGGAAATTTCCTGCCACGTAAAATAGGTAGGTGTCCGCACTATAGTTTTAACAGAATCACCGGGTCCGGCTGCAAGCCCTACTCCTCCGCTGACCTTGCATTTCCGGAGCCACATACCTGCATGGTAGGTAGTATCAAATACAATGTTATTGCCCGGAGCAATGCTGGATATATTTGTAATTACTGACACATTCGTCCACTGAGACGGCTGGGTCGTTTTAAAAGCATCCGGGTCAATACTGTAAGAATATCCACATTGGAGATAGGTGCTGTCCGTAGTTAAGCCCGTAGTATCAACAGACCATCCAATATTTATTAAGTTAAAAGATGTGTCAAACCAGGAGGTATCAATGGTTATCTGATTCGGAATTATTAAAGAAGGGTCTGCGTTAGGTGTCTTTACCGAATCGCTGGAAAGTGCGGTAACGCTTGACCACATCATATCCTTGAAAACCTGCAGGCCGAAGTAGTACATTGTCTGAGGGTTCAGATTACTCAGTGTATCTTTAACAACAGAGGCCGATACGTAAAATGCCTGACCTTCAGGAAGAGTAATGTCATGGGTAAGGGGGATCTTCTGGGTATCCCACCAGATGCGGATACTGTCCGTTCCCAAAGCAGGGCTGTCCCATGAGAGCTGTGCCTGATCCGCCCTGTCTGTTGTATCTGCATGCAGTTGCCCTGAGTATACCGGGCGGTCCCAACCGATAATGGTTTTCGATGTCTTCTTGACACTGGCAATCTCATTTTTCCCGAGTATATACCACCTGAAATATGCCGTATCCGTTTCTATCGGCAGCGGCCCCAGGTTATGGACGATAAGCGTATCCTTACTACCAGCTGTTAATAAAACCGGAACAGAAATGGAGCTGTCAAATAACAGCGGCGTAAAAGTGGGGTATCTGCTGCATTGAAATATAGCCGCACTGTCTGTCATGCTGTTAAGCAGGTCAATACTCTCAATGACCATCCGCACAGAATCTGTCTTGTCGAAATATTTACCGGACACAGATAAAGGATTCTGGGTGGCTGTTGTGTCATACATAAATGCTTTATTGCCATTGGTAAAAGGTTTGAGCAATTCATCTGCCTCACCTGGTACATGCCATAAAACAGTATAGTTAAACCAGTAGCATGAGTCATGGTCACCCTGTAGCGCACCAACCGTCAGTATCTCTTTGAGCGAATCATTGGCAGCCACTGCCTGTTTGATACTCTCGATGGAGTACCGTTTGACAGCTACTCCTGCAGTATCGGTTGCATACTCATTAGTCTGATACATTACCCATACAGAGTCTGCCCAGGGCTCCGACGATTGTGTGGATGGGAAGTCTGAAATAGTAATATCGCTCCATAATTTCATTCTGACCTGGGTTGCACTATAGCGCTCAGCTTTTACTTTAAAGGGATTATAGAGATTGCTCACCGTTATTTGACATTCTGTACTTGAGTCCCTTCCTACTGTTTTGCCAAGAAAGGTATTTAACACTTTACACAAATATTTTTCCCCGTCATGGATTGCCGAATCCACCGTATCTATACTCAGACTGCTGCCTGTTTCACCGCTTATCAAGGTGCCGTTTTCATACCATTGATAATGTATAGTATCATCCCCTGCAGCGTCAATACTGAAAAACGCTTCTCCTCCATTTACTATTGTTTGTGTAGTAGGCAAGTCAACTACTATGCTTACGGGGGTAAGTACATGAATAAATATCGTATCACTGCTGACACTGCCATATCCATTATCTGCAACAAAGTAAAAGTGACCAGAGTCCGCTTTATCCGCACTGGTAAGTGATAAAGTCGCGCCATTACCTTTTGATACAGGGTCCTGCGATACAGGATGAATGAAAAACCACTCGTATGTTGGTATTGGAGCACCTGTTGCTGAACCAGTCAAACTTATTTCTTCCCCTGTTGCTATCACTGTATCTTCAGGAAATGATGATGTCACTGAGGGGGATTTATATATAGTGAAATTGCTGTCACTTTCATCATTTATGTTTGGATAAATAACACCCGAAATGCGCATCCGGTAATCGGTACCATACGATACTGTATCAGGAATTGTCCATGAATAGGGGCCGGTGCTGGATACAGAAGCTGCAGTGGTTGTATGTAAAATACTGTTCTTAAGAAGATCAATCTTCACGTTTCCCGTAAGGCTGGTATTCCAACTGATATTTTTTACTGTTCCCCGCTCCCATTGTTCCCCTCCATTCGGAGAAAAAACGGTCATTGTATCGGTAGTGTTAATCGTATCATATTTAATTGAATAGTCGACACCGTTTAAAACACCTGTTGCTCCTGAGTAGTTAAAATAGATATCATTTCCTGATATTACCTCTGTTGCTGTTACTGTTGTAGCACATTTAACACTGGCATACCAGGTACCACTGGGAACCGATTGAATAGAAATACTCTTATCAGATCCGGCTGTACTATCTCCGTAGTCTGCAGCACCCACAAAAGCGAAAGTGTCCTTTTCAAGGAACAGATGTAGATCATAATTATCATTACCATCCAATGTTACCTTCAGATGTGTCGCTCCGTTTGGTAGAGAAATAGTAAAGTGGTGATACTGCAAATCACCTATCTTGGTATAAGCAGGGTCATTATCACTTGTTGCTTTGTTCATGACACGTTCTACATTGTATTCAAGTTGACCTTTTATATCAGGAACTCCAAGGCCATCTTTTAATAATAACATAATTGCACCCATTTCTTTTTTCTTATCTTCTACTGAGCTACCTTCTGGATTTGAAGTAATACCTACTACTCGTCCGGTTGTGTCATTATCTTTCCACCCCCAGATACCACAGTATCCTGCCATTGAAGTAGTGTTATGCATAACTAAAAATTCAGTACCGGCAACGGTATTATTTGTATCTACACTGCCCCCATTATTATGATAAACACTACTAATTATATTACCAGCTTGAAAGTTTAGGTAACCTATTAAAGGAGACCCTGCATTTATAATATGATCTACTGTCTCACCGGAAACATTTGGCCCATTCATTGTTCCAGGCCATATCTTAAAGTAATCAGCTCCGCTTGAACAGAGCATAAAAGATCCTGCACAGGAGCCAAACTGGCTACCGCCGTGATAATAATGGTCTCTTATTCTTTGCCTACCCTCTGTTCCTAGGTCTGTGGAGTGGCCCATATATCCGCCATGGTAGAAAATGAGTGCAAAACGAGGCTCACCGTCAGGATATAATAAACGTCCATTATCATCATTAGAACTCTGAACCATTATTTCGTTTTGTTTTGTTGTATTATCCTGCGACTCAAAATGTTCCATGGTAAAATTGATATAATCACAGTTAACCTGTAGGTTACCTCCAGAAAGTTGTGTTCCTTCATCATCAAAAACATCCTTATAAAATCCTTCAATTGCTTCTACCTGATATAAAGGTGACAATAATACAAGATACAAAAACAATAATACTTCAAATATTTTTAAAGATACTCTCATAATATTTAATCCTGTTTAGTAAAGGCAGGTTAACTTCCGTTGAAATACTTTATAACCCTTTTTACCATTCTCATATATTTTCATTTGTAAAAGATATATACCGGAAGCAATATGTTGCCCGTTTTTCCCGGATATATTCAGTTTTATTTCATTCAAACCATGTTTAATACCTTCAGATATATTCTTCTCCCACACAATACGCCCCTGTAAATCAAATATCCTGAAATGGATCTTTTTTACACCCTGCCACGGGACCAGGTACCGTAGGTTAATCCTGCCCCTGAAAGGATTAGGGTAAGCGCCGAGCAAAGAAAAGGTGGATACGATATTGTTTTCGATAAATCCGTTAAGATAATTCTCAGTTCCTATCACTACCCAGCGCCGCACACTGCTGTTTGCTTTGAGGGTAACGCTGGTTTTATCTTTTTCAAACTCTGCAGTTACCGGATTATAGATACTGGTTCTATAGCCTTCAGGAAGTGAATTGAAGTTATCAAGGCAATATTCTATGGTTTCACTCTTTTTAGAGGTATTAAAAAAGGCGATTTCGTAATTCAAGCCGCCTTTGTCAATTCTGTTATGTACGGCATACCCTCCGATCCTGCCATTGCCATCGGCGACACCCGCCCCTATTTTACCAAATGACGGCGCAAGCGGGCCCACAGATATCTTCTCAATTCCGGTATTATTATACCCGCACCGTATCTTATTTACAAAAGAGCTGTTTTCATTTTTCCAGAGGAGTGAAATGTCCCATATATTCTGCTGCTTCTGAGCAGGCGTTTCGCGCGTTTTACAAACCGGTGAAAGCGCCGGAGGTGTCGGTGGAATGTGAAGTACTACCGGAACATTGGCATAACTATACACCGTATACGCATCGTAGAGAGGCCTGCAAATAAGCTCCAATGTATCCAGTTTTCCACTCGCAGAGTCGAGCGCCGGTATATACAGGGGTGTGGCAACGTACGTTGATTCTGATTTTTCCCAGTGGTAAAATACGAGGGAGTCGCTTCTGATTCCTGTTGCTGCAAGTATGTCCTTTAATTTTACCGGGAATTTATAAGGCAGTGAAAAATCAGTCCAACATTTACGTTGTAGAGTGATGCTGTAGACTTCTTTCAGTGAAGTCGTTACTCCGGCACCAAAATTAATAACCTGTGCTTCCGCAGTCTTTAGCCAGACTATTCGTCCCGGTATAAGGGAAAAATTCTCCTGTAAAGCATCGGAATACTCTATGACATTACATGCAAAGCCTCCGGTGGTATCATACCACCTCGCTGCCAGGAATTTGGTTCGATCATACTCCCAGGCACCTTGTTCATTAACGAAATTGCTGAGAACCGTTTGTATCGTGGAATCTGTCAAAGTAGATGTCGCGCGCAACGGTACCCATTCCTTTGAAGGCGCGCTTATTATATCGCTGTTTGATATTGAAACACGGCGGGAGACGTTTACCGTGTCCGTATAAACCCCATCATCCACAGCTAAAATAGCACGCAAGCCAAAAGCTGAGCTGACAACATTATCGGAAGCTGGAATAACAGTTGTTAATACCTTGACACAGGAATCAAGACAGCCGTTTGTTCCATAGGGATAACCCATGTCACCACTTCCATATAGAAACCTCCACTTAACATTAGATATATTGTCGCTAATTATAAACTGGGTTGTCACGGAGCTGTCCGGATCAAGTATCTTGGCAGTGTCAGTTATAGTGCCTTCAAATGAGATTGTTGGTTTAATGGTGTCAGCCAGGGCAAGAAAAGGGTATGCCATATCAGTACCGGAAATCATGGTCCAGACCACACTGTCTTCAGCTTCGCTTTCGTATATAACATTGAGAGGACCAGTACTATCTTTATAGATGTTTTATTTATGATTAGTGATACGCGCGCGGGTAGGATTGGCTCTCATTCCGATCTTGAAATCGGGAATCAGCAGGTTCAGCTTGCTGAAACGGAAACCGGTACCACCCAGATCCACTATGCCATTGGGCAGCGCAACCTGACGATTATACCCTCTCAAAGTATCAGTAAAATCAAACGGTGTAATTGAAATAATAATTATCCTGCCATTCATTGCATAAACGGTGTCCGGTTTATCCGAAGAGAGGGAAATTTCCTGCCACGTAAAATAGGTAGGTGTCCGCACTATAGTTTTAACAGAATCACCAGGTCCGGCTGCAAGCCCTACTCCTCCGCTGGTCTTGCATTTTCTGAGCCACATACCGGCGTGGTAGGTAGTATCAAAAACAATGTTATTGCCCGGAGCAATGCTGGA
>JAUXBV010000136.1 GCA_030619215.1 Fibrobacterota bacterium
AAGAAAGTCAGAGCTCTCCTTCGAGAGCTTTGCATAGCAGATCCAGCCTTCTTTATTACGGATCAGAGTGTAGCCGTCAACACTCTCCACTCTCTGGTAGTACTCATCTCCCCAGACACGTACCTTTATATATGATCCGTCAGGCTGTTTTAGTTCGTAAACTTCTCCCCAATGGGGGGCTGCAAACAAATGATACTGTATTATTATTGCCAACAATACACAAGCAAGAGTATACTTTCTCATCGGAAATATGACCCCTTTTTATGGTAATACAGTTATATTTTGTGCGCCCCTCCTCCTAAGTATTTAGGTAAAAATATAGTTATAAACTGCAAATTTTCATAAAAATAATTTATCTGCTCTGTTTTAAACCAATCTTAAAAGATTAAAAAAATTCCGAGCCCTTTATAAGAACCCGGAATTAGTAACACCTTTTAATCTTGTTTTTTTAATTAAAAAACTTACCTTTCAATAACACCAATTTTCGTTCTCTTGACAATAGTATTACCTTTATCATCGACTAATTTCAATATAGCCAGATATACACCGCCCGATACTCTCCTGCCATACTTATTGTGCAGATCCCAGATATATTTATTGCCGACATTGTTCGATTGGTCTATCGCATTGCCAAGGGGATCATAAATTACCAGCTCAGCCTCTGAAATCCTTGCCTTTGCGTTATAGATCAAGACAACCTCGTTGTTCTTGCTCAAATCCACCGGATTCGGTACTGCTACAAAGTTTACGACATCTTTTAAACTGGGATCATTATCTGTAATTATCTCTACCGTATTTACACTCAGGGTACATACAACTTCCATGGGCGATGTCTGCTGAGGTGCGTTATGATAGATCCACATCTTATCGGTTAGTATAGTGCCTGAGGGAAAGCCTGTTGCATCAAAGGTAAAGGTCAGTTTATCCGACGAAGTGCCAGCGACGATACCATCAACAGCAGAAGGTGTCATCCAGTTCGGGAAAATACAGTTGGTCTGGCCCGGATTGAGAAAATTGAAGGATGCGGTAGTCGCGCCTGCCCAGTCATCCGGGCTGTCATTGTCCACATTCTGCTTCCGGTACATGGCATCATTGGTAAGGGAGATGCCGCTGCCGCTCCAGGAGGTTCCCTGCGGCGGGCTGTCATTGTTACCCGAGCTCTTCACAAAATCAACACCGCTGCCGCTGTTGTCCAGCACTGAAACAGAAAGCTCAGTTGAACCCACATCCCAGTACAGGTTCCCGCCGGAATAGATAATCGTCGAGTCGTTTGCCTGGCCTTCGTCATCCATGAACACTATTGTCGTACCTGACTTAACAGTAAAACCGGACGGGAAGGTATACTCACCGGAGGTGTTCTGATTATCATTCCAGACGAGCTTCCAGTTCGATATGTCAACATCCGGCCCCTGATTCCACAACTCAAATCCGTCATAGAAAGCGGTCTCACTAACGTACAGCTCATTTATCTTGATGGATCCCTCGTCTCCAAGATTGACAATGTTGAACTCAAGCGGCCTTTTCCCCTCATTGGTTATGCCAAGCTCCTTGTCCTCCGAAGCATCCGGTTTACAAACACTGGTGACCTTTGTGGAGCTTAAGGCGATTATAGGGAACTTCACTTCCAGGTCAACACCGGAAACGTCCGGCGGAACGGTAACTTCGACCGTGTCTGAAAAATAGATGTCAGCCTGAGCATACACCGAGGAGGTTCCGGGAAAGAGTTTCAGAGAATAGGCGCCCTGATTGTCGGAAGGAACATCCCCGGTTTTAGGACCGGCATAATGAACATTCGCCGGTACCATTCCCGATACCGTTCCTGTCAGCGTTGACACGTCATATATGGTAAAAACACCACTGGTGCTGTTTCTGCTGGGGCTTGCGGCGTCGGAGATTCTGATCACGCACTGTTCAGAGCCGACGTTCGGTGCTTTCCAGTCATAGGACTCGGTATTGTCAATAGAAGCCTCTATCGTTGAATAGGTCTGTCCTGCATCCTCGGAAAACTCGATTTTTACTTTATCAACCGGGCCCTCTTCTGTTATCCATGTTATGGCAATGTCTTCACCAACATCAAAAATATCACCATGTGCTGGAGAAGTAACATTGAATACACCGCCGGATTTGAATACACCCAGGTAGGGCCTGTGGTTATGATAGGTAACCGTAACAAAAACACTGTCCGCCTGAAAATTGGGAATTGTCAACGTTACATCACCGGATGCATCGGTAAATCCGCTTGCGAGAAATTCATATTTTGTGGTTGCCACGCCGACAAGGGCTCCCTCAAGGGCACCGCCATCGCCGGTAGCGTTAAGAGTGAACGATCCCGGTTTCACGTTGGGGTGATCCGCTTCTATTGCTGCCAGCGGTTTTGCAGTCAGGAAGAGATCGACTTCAGGACAGCCCCAGATAATTCCACCCCATTTATCCGTTTCACTATAGGTAATGTGCTGCTTGGCCCAGTTTACACAGGCACCTATATGCCACAGCTCCTTGTCGGTAAAATATGCTTCCTGTCCCTCTTCAAACATGGGAATTGAAGCTGTTGAGGCGCTTGGGGCAAACGAAATCATTCCCAAGCATCCTCCCGGATCATCAATGGTTCCCGCACATATCCATGCCTCCGCAAAGCACAGCCTTCCGCTGAATGCAGAGTTGGTACACGCAATATTCCAGACCCACGGCAACATCCTTCCGTTTTTAGCCGCACCTATTTGAGAGGTGCTAACGCTGGCAGAGGACCATGATGTTCTGCTGCCGTGAGCAATATAACACATAGCACTTAATCCTTTACTTATCTCATTTACCAGTGTTGTTCCGGTTGCCGGGCTCTGGCCCTCTTTGTCCTGAGTAACAGTAAAACCATGACCTTCATACATTTGCGCAATGCCCTCATTTGGCTCTATTCCATCGGGACTTCGACTACCCCAGGTCCTTGCGGTAAGCATCCAGTCATTATCCTCGACAGGATCCATTTCATATATACGGACTTTCCACGCCTGATAGGTCAGGTTCTGCATGTCATCATCTTTGGCAGTTATGCGCCCGATATGAACCGATGGAATGGCCCCGCTGTTACCAATTACCCCGAAGCCGTTATCGCTCTCGCAATTATTTCTCCATGCTGTCGGGACAATATCTTCACCGCCGCAAAAAAGGATGAATTCAGGTTTATTCGGCCAGTTATTGTATGCATCTTCTATCCATGCATCCAATGCCTCGTCATCACTGCCGATTGAAGAGATATCCTGTATCTTGACATCGTAACCTTTTCTGAGCTTCCAGTTGGATAAGTCTTCCACCGCCTTAAGTGATGCCTCATTGCCAATGAAAACATAGCAGCCGGGTTCTACCCGGTCACTGAATTTCGGAAATATAGCTGCATCGAAATTTAAAACATCTCTATAAAACGGGATAAAGCTGCGGGTCAGTCCCCTGTCAACGATATTCAGCTCATCCGCTCCCTTGTCACGTGTATAGTTGAGCCGGACCTTCATAGAGGTTATTATCTGCACCTTCTTGGTTACCGGATTTACCTTGATCGGATAGAGCATAACACGGGCAATACGGATATCCCCCAGTATTTCGCACGACCTGACAACTGCATTCTCTGCGGGGAACTGTGCATTCGCACTGTACACAGCCGGGTTCACTGCATACGGTACAGGCTCACCACTGATAGGCTGCGGTTTCTGAACCGGCAAAACCGCATAGGAGCCAAGCGCCTGTGACTGAACATCAAATGTTTCCACAGTTACATTACCCTGTTCCGGAATACGGACTTTTAACATAATACAGGCCACGTCAGGTAATCCGGGCTCTACGCCAACATCCCGTTCATCAGGTATCACAAGACGCGTTCCTTCGCCGAACTCAGCAATCATATCCCTCTGAGCATCAACCTGTGAAAGATTGAACTCAAAAGACATGCTGCTTATGCTGCTTTCACTGAGCTTAACTAACTCAACCGCTTTACTGTTCTGAAAAACGACTCCGGAAAATATAAAACTGGTAAAAAATAGAATAGAAAATACAAATGAAGATATTTTGGACATGCCAACCCCCCGACTGGTTTGAGCCCTCCCCAGTTTTCTCTATGATATTATTAATACATTTTTATACTAATAATCTATACTATTATTAAAAAGAATACCGAAAAAAATGGAAATGTAACATTTTTAGGAGGGGGGAATTTATTGAATTCGTAGAAAAATCAATGGGTTGTGCGATTTTATACAAATTTAGCCCGATTAACTCATATTCTTCCCGACTCCAGAATATCCGATCAAAGAAAACTTTTTTTTACGTCACTAAAAATCTTGCTATTATACCTGGCATTTATTATACAAATAGAGAATGATCTTTTCATTTCACAAAAAGGATTGCTATATGAGTAAATCAGAAATATTTATTTCGTTTAAGAAATGTATCCCCCTTATGCTCATCCTTCTGGCTTCAGCAATCATGGCAAAGCCGATTCCCGTTGCAGTAATGGACTTTACCAACCTGACAAACGATCATGAGTATAATTATCTGCAGAAAGCTGTAGCGGAGCTCATGGTGACTGACCTTATTGTGTGCAAGGAGATACAGCTTATCGAACGGTCAAAACTTGCTGAGATTATGAAAGAGCTGGGTTTTCCAATGACCGGAGTTGTAGACTCAACAAAGATTGTCAAGGCAGGAAAACAGGTGGGCGCCCATGCAATCATACTGGGAAGCATTTTAAAAGCAGGCAGCTCTTTCAGAATTGACTGCCGAATGACCGATGTTTCAACAGGTGAAATTACACTCGCTGAAAAAGTCGAATGGGGCTCAGAGGATGATATCATAAAAAGCGTTGACCTGCTCGCTATGAAGATTATAAAAAAACTGGCAGGTCAGGAAATATCAATTGGCTCTCAGGACTCAGCCCCCACCACCCCATCTGGTACCGAAAAAGCGGTTGCCATGGAAGTTAGCCTGGATAACTCGTTCAAGCTGGTGGGATCTGACCGTCCTATTTACCTCCAGGTTGACCTGTTCAGCAAAGAAGTGGAGCTTAAGGAACGCATCCCCCTGAATATCTCCATGGTGATCGACAGAAGCGGCAGCATGTCTTCACAAAAGAAATTCGAGTACGTGCAACAGGCCGCCAAATTCGTGGTAAACTCGCTGGCTCCAACCGACATTCTATCAGTCGTCACCTACGAGTCGCTCGTAAACATTCCCATCAGAGCCCAGAAGGTAAAGGACAAGAATCATATTATCAAAGTCATTGAATCACTCTCTCCCAACGGCTCGACCTTTCTCAGCGGTGGAATGAACGAGGGATACAGGCAGGTGAGAGGCAATCAGAAATCAGGCCAGGTAAACCGCGTATTGCTTCTTTCCGACGGACTGGCTAACAAAGGAATACAGCATCCGGTAAAACTTCGCGAAATATGCAGGAAGGAAGCTGAAGAAGGTGTGTCAATATCAACGTTCGGTGTTGGCCTTGATTACAACGAAGATCTCATGATGAACTTGTCGGAATACGGAAACGGCAACTATTACTTCATAGACGCACCGGGACAGATACCGACCATCTTTGCCCAGGAGCTGAAAGGCCTCCTCTCTGTTTCCGCTCAAAATGTTGCCATTGATATCGAAATCCCCAAGCATATCAAAGTACATCAGATTATCGGCTATAAATCTCAATCACATGCAAATAAAAAGACCATAACAATCGGGGACATGTACTCCAATGAACACCGGTCAATAGTTATAGCCCTGAACGCTCCGCCTGACTGGAAAGACTCCCTGCTTGTTGCAAAAGTTCACCTTCGCTATGATGATGCAGCAACTAAAAAACCTGTTCAGGAGCTGTCCGAAGGCTGCTTCCTGCATTACACCAAGGACAAAGCCCTGGTTACCAAATATGAAGATTTATATGTCGCTCAGAATGCTAACTATATGGCGTCAAATGAGAATATGCAACGGGCAGCGACAATGGTAAGCAACGGTGAATATGAAAAAGCGCGAGCCTTTCTGGATGAAGAAATTTCTACCATACAAAAAGCAGCAGCCAAATACCAGACTAACAAACTAAAGAAGCAGGTGTTGAGCGTTCACCAGTACAGAGAATCCCTTGAAGGATTCGAGAAAATGAAACTTCAGGAACAAAAGAAGATTCAAAAGGCGTCTAAATTCAGGTCGTATAAGAAACTGAAGAGTAAGAAATAATCAATCCAATTTAAATACATAATTGAGGTTATCAGTAAAGTTTAACCTTTGTCTAGTTAAACAAAAAAAGGCCCGAACCCAAAAAGAGCCCGGAACTTTCGTATTAATTATTCTGTGATTTATTAATTATCTCTGAATAACACCAATCTTCGCTTACTTTACAAAAACAACCCTTTGTCTCAAATCCTGATTATCAACATTATAGTGGATAAAATAAACTCCATTTGGTAATGTTGTGATGTTCATCCCTATTGTATGTTCTCCGGCTGACAAAATTCCGGAATTATTTAATTTAATGAGCTTTCCGTCAGAAGAAAACAATTTCAGAATTATATTCTGCTCTTTTTTCAGGTTCAGGTTAATTGAAAAATTACCCTTCGTTACTATGTTCTTTGCAAAAAGCTGTGTTAATGATTTTTTGGACTGTTTGATTACCTCAACAGGTGCATCATTAAGATACAGATAGACAGTATCTTTATAGTTCCCTATTAAAATATCCGGCATGCCGTCTTCATTCCAGTCATTCACCCAGACCGTTATATCTGTTTGCCCGGAGGGCCACTGAATTGGAGAGCCGCCACTCTCAAGCTTTTCAGCAGCAGCAAATTCAGGTGACGCATTTGTTCCGGAATTTTTAAGGAAATAAATACAGCCATTATCCTCACCAATAATTAAATCTTTTTTCCCATCAAGATCGAGGTCGTCTACATGGGGAATGCAACGATGATACGCAATTGATGCATTGTTACACAGAACTTCAACAGGAGTGGTAAATTGATAACTTGAAGCTGTGCCGCTGTTCAAATAAACATTAACCTTTTCAGATGCATCGCTCCCGATAAGCAGGTCAAGAAGGCCATCTTCATCCCAGTCAATAACATGGGGGGCAGAATTCTCTCCAGCATCTATTATTCCTCTGGTTGTGGCAATATCCGGTTCTTCTGTAAGGGTTCCGTCTGCTTTTCGACTGAAGAAATTTACATACCCGTCTCTTTCGCCAACAATTAAATCAAGATAGCCGTCATCATTAAAATCCACACCCTGTGGTTTAGTTGCACCGGTGCATCAGCCGCTTGAGAGGCTGATATCCGAGCCGTCAGCCTGAAGATAAGAAAAGTCCGTAAAAACAGGCGCTTCATTGGTTCCGGAATTTTTATAAAACCTGATTTTACCACTGCCAAACTGGCCTATAAGAAGGTCCTTGAGCCCGTCTCCATCCCAATCAACAGCGCAGGGATTGGCATGTCCCACATCAACAGTAATAGGGCTTCCATTTGCATTGATGTAAGCCCTGGGCCCGAAGGATGGCGTTTGTGCCATGAGCACTACTGGTAAAATGAGAAAAAGTACATAAAAGTATTTCATTATCTCCACCCTCTTTATGAAATGAATGATTTATCTATTTAACCAGAACAATTCTCTGTCTCAAATCACGATTGTCAACTCTATAATGACAGTGGTAATCCATTTTGCAGGAATCTATTGTTGTAACTTTTTATAGAAATGTTTATATAATAGCCCTTATCTTCTATCTTTATCTATTATACCACAAATATCACTATTTGTA